>JASJBF010000025.1 GCA_030066685.1 Kiloniellales bacterium
CTGCCGCTGGAGATCATCGTCATCGCGGTGGCGATCCCGATGATCCTGCTGGTCTGGCCGCTGTAGCGGGCCGGCGCCGGAGCCGTCAGAACTTCAGGTCGTAGGTCAGGGAGATCGAGGCCTCGGCGAGGGGGCCGGTGCCGGCGTCGTCGGAGAAGGAGGTCTCGCCCTCGAGGCCGAGGGTGCCGTGCCAGAAGCGGGCGGTGGTGAGGTCGAATTCCAGGTCGAGGCCGTGGGAGTCCCGGGCGCCGCCGCCGTCGATCTCGCGCTGCAAGGTCCAGGTCGCACCCGCCGAGAGCGCCCAGTCGGCGATCCGGACCGCGCGGCTGAGGCCGAGCTCGAGGCTGGAGTCGGCCGCGGTCTCCGCGTCCGGCGCCCGGTCGCGCCGCGCGGAGCCGGACAGGTCCAGGGTCGTGGTGCCGCCCTGGTGGTCCCAGGCCAGGCGCAGGGTCAGGCTGCGGGTCCGCTGGTCGAGGTCTTCGCCGCCCTCGGGCTCCGCGTGATCCGCCAGTTCCTGCTCCAGGGTCAGGCTGACGTCCTGGGGCAGCAGCCCGTGCAGGCCCGAGAGGTCGAGGTCGAGGCCGGCCGACCAGACCCGCCAGCGGTCGGTGTCCCGGCCCGTCTCGCCCTCGACGTTGTCGGTCGCGACGCTGTGCGCCAGGTTCAGGCCGAGGCGCCGCCAGTCGAGCGCCAGGGCGAGCCGCCGCCGCGCCCGGTCGGCGTCCAGGTCGACGCCCTCGGCGGCATAGCCCGGGCTGGCCAGGGCGAAGCCGGCCGTGCCGGAGAGGGTCAGGCCGTCGCCACGCCAAAGCTCCGCCTCAAAGCGGGTGCGGGTGGCGTAGCCGCTCGGTTCCCGCGCCCGGTCCAGGGCGAGGCCGAAGTCCGTCGAGGCCCGCAGGCGGTCGCCGAAGAGGCCGAAGCCGTTGCGGGCGCCGAGGTAGCTGGTGGGCGCCGCCTCGGTCGCATCCTCGGTCAGGAAGGAGGTCTCGACGGACCAGCTCGCCCAGTCGTCCTCCGGGCCGAGGTCGGCGGTCAGGGTGGCGAGGGTCGGCCGGTCCTCGGCCTGGGCGACGTCGAGGGCCAGGCGGTCGCCCAGAAGCGCGGCGTCGAGGGAGAGGCCGCAGGGGCTGTCGAAGGCCGGCATGAGGGAGTTGTCGGCGCGCAGCCGGACCCGGCCGGCCTCGGCGCGCGGGGCGGCGTCGCCCCAGGACCCGGCGGCATCGGATACCGCCGAGCCCAGGGGGTCCGTCTCCCTCGAGAGATAGCCGAGCAGCTCGCAGTCGGACGCACAGGCCGTTCCCGCCATCGCCAGAAGGCCGGCCGCCGCGATGACCGAGGCCGTCGCGGGGCGCCGACCCGCGGTCGGCCCCCCACGAACCGACGCAGGAAGGCGTGCCGCCGCCGCTCGCGGGCCGCTCATGTCGTCAATCCCTGGCAAAGGTCTTTTTCTTTCGGCAAGTGGCGCTGGGACTTGCCGTCGATACGGGATACACCGGAGCCCGTTACGGACTCGCTAACGGGATGCGGGAAATGCACGCAAGTCTGGGCGCGGAGGCTTCTTCTTCACGTCGGCTCGGTCGCGGGCTGCGTTGCTCGACACGCCCGAGGTGTCACCCCCACCCCAACCTTCCCCCATCAAGGGGGGAGAAAGTGGCGGCGGCGGTCCGTAAAAGCCCTCCCCCTAGATGGGGCGCGTCCGCGCGGCGCTGCGCGCGGGTTGGGTGGGGGTGATGACACCGCTCGGGAAAGCGAGGACTAGAGCACGATGATATGAGGTTGAAGCAACCTCATATCTGAATCGTGCTCTGATCTGTTGAAGTAGAGCGGGATTCAGATTTGAAGTCGAATCGACTTCAATTCATCCCGCTCTAGGCGGTGTCCTTCACGGCTTTGAGATCCGCGAGCACCGGCATGGCCTCGAGGTCGGCCGGGGTGAGGCGGGCCCAGTCGATGCCGCGCGGCGGTGCCGGCGGATCGGCAACGGCGTGGGTTCGGGTCGGGGTGACGATGAAGCTAAGCGGCAGGTCGTTGCCGACCTGGGGAAAGCCGGCGACGACCTGGACGTCGTGGACCGTGGTCGCAACCGGGACCGGCGCGTGGCCCAGCTCGGCGAGGATCGCGAACTCGATGTCGCTGTAGCCCTCGCCTTTGCCACAGCGGAAGCCGGCGGCGGTGACCGCGACCGAGCCGCAGACGATGGCGTCGAGCTGCGGCAGCTCGGTCAGGGCGACGTCCTCGGCGAAACGCCGGCACTTGGACATGGTGGTCGCCGCCGGGATGTCCTGGGGCGAGATCCGCGCCGGGTCCAACATCATGAAGCCGCCGGCCAGGCGCGGGGTCGGGACATAGACCGTGATGCCGCGGCGCAGGGCCTCGGCGCGGACCGGGCGCTGGGCGGCGTCGGGATTGACCTTGATCCGCCGGGCGTCGCGGAAGGCCGGGATTTCGAAGAGCCGGGCGGCGGCCTGGGACGCGCCCTTGAAGTTCGGGATCCGGCCGTGGGGCGGGAAGGGGAAGGCGGCCAGGCGCTCCTCCTGGAGACGGTCCCAAACCGCACCGCGCGCCGCCTGCTTGCTGGCGAAGGCGCCGGTCATCGCCGGCGCCTTCGAGCGGCGCTGGGCCGGGTCATCTTGTGGAAGTCGGCCGGCTTGTTCCTCAGCCAGCGCAGGAAGGGCGCGATCTCGGGATGGCGGCGCAGGGCTTCCGGTGTGGCGTAGTCCTGCGCCAGCTCACGCTCGCCGAGGACGTCGTGGACCTTGCGGTGGCAGATCGGGTGCAGCTCGACCGTCTCGCGCCCGCCGTAGCTGCGCGGCACCAGGTGATGCTTCTCGCGCAGCCGACCCAGCGGACGCCGGCACAGGGCGCAGGTGTCTTGCTCCATCGCGGCTCCACCTCGGCCAGGGACCGCGGCAGTGTAGCGCGCTTCGGCGGAGCTGCGACCCCGGCCCGGAGCGGGCTAAAGGGCGTCCAGGAGCGACAGGACGACCCGCGCCTGGTTCTCGGCGGCCACGGCGAAGAAGGTATCGAGCTCGCCGGCCGCCGAGTCCCCGCCGCCGGCCAGGTCGGAGACGCTGCGCACGGCGATGAAGGGCACGCTGGCCGAGTCGGCGACCATGGCCGAGGCCGTGGTCTCCATGTCGAGGACCAGGACGTCGGTCTCCTCGCCGCGTTCGCCCGCCTCGTCGAAGTTCAGGGTCTCGGCAACGAAAGCGCGGTAGCGCGCGTTGTCGACGAAGGTCGGCCCGGAGACCCCGTTCTGCCCGACGATGAGCCGGGGCGCCGGCTCCAGCGGGGTGCCGAGGCAGCTCCCCTCCGGGCCGGGCTCGGCGCAGTCCAGCAGCTCGACCTTCAGGCCCTGCGCCGCCGCGAAGAGGGTCTCGTCGGCCGGGAACCAGAACTTCAGGTCCTGGTCGGTCTCCGGGTCGGCCGGTGCCCCCGGAAAGGGCACGGCGCGCAGCTGCTGCTGATCCTGCTCGTTCAGGAAGAACTGCGGGGCAGCGGCCGAGCTGACGTTGGTGTCGCGCAGGAAGGCGTTCTTGGCATCCGGCCGGAAGAGGGAGTTGCGATCGGCGCGGCCCGGGCGCCGCTCGCTGCCGAAGACGAAGTTGCAGCTCTTGGCCTCGGCCGACGCGTCCTGGAGCGTGTGGTTCAGCTTGAGCCCCGGCAGGAAGGCGCAGGGCACCTGGTTGCCCTTGGTGTTGAAGAACATCTCCTGATGGAAGCCCCAGCGCTGCGGGATCACCACCGAGCCGATGGGCGCCTCGTTGGGGGTCGCCGGGTCATCGTCGTTGGCGCCCAGGCCGCCGATGCCCCCGGCGATGCCGCTGAAGACGACGGCGATGACCTTGAAGCGCTCCAGGGCCAGCTGGGTCACCATGGCGGCGTTGACGATGGAGATGTTGGTCAGCACCACGACCACGTCCTGGCCGCGCAGCCGCCCGGTGGTGAAGCGGTGGCCGTTGATCACCACGCAGCCCTCGAAGGCGTTGGCGCCGTCATCCAGCTGCATCTCCTCGATGAAGCGGTCCGCCTCGCCGGAAAAGGCTGAGATCAGGGCGATCCGGGGCGTGGCGTCGGTGCCGCCGGTGCAGGCGCCCTGGATCGGTGCCGCGGCCGCCGGCGCGGAAAGGAGCAGGCCAAGGCCCAGCATGAGCGGCAGGGCGGCGCGGAGGGCGCCTTGCTGGGATCGCTTGATCATCGTCGAGAGTCCTCCCGGAAAAGCGGGCGCTCCAGCGTCGAGTCCGGATCGCGCGAAGCAGGCGCACCACTATAGCGATTGATCGCGGCAAAGAAATTCCATCTCGCCCAGCCGGCCGTGACGAAGTCGTGACCGGGCGGGGCCTCGCCAGGTTTCGGAACCCGGGGGCTGTCCGAATCCCTCGATCGCTGCTAGTGAGACGGGGAGAGCAACCCGCGGGACGGAAAGGATGCCGCAGCACCTGGGCCTGGTCGCCCTGCTGGTCCGGGACTACGACGAGGCCCTCGGCTTCTATGTCGGGAAGCTGGGCTTCACCCTGGTCGAGGACCGGCCGCTGGACGGCGACAAGCGCTGGGTCGTCCTAGCGCCGCCGGGATCGCGGGAGGCGCGCCTGCTGCTGGCGCGGGCGGCCACGCCGGCGCAGGCGGAGCGGGTCGGCGACCAGACCGGGGGCCGGGTCTTCCTGTTCCTGGAGACCGACGACTTTCGGCGCGACCACGCCGACTACCGCGCCAAGGGCGTGGTCTTCCGCGAAGCGCCCCGGGAAGAAGCCTACGGCACCGTTGCGGTCTTCGAGGATCTCTACGGCAATGCCTGGGATCTGTTGGAGCGGCGGACCTGAGCGCCGCAAGTATGCTGGACCAAGATCACGGAGGGAGGTTCCGAGGTGGCGCCACGCCCCATCATCATCGACAGCGATCCAGGGACCGACGACGCCATCGCGATCTGGCTGGCCCTGGCCTCGCCCGAGCTCGAGCTGCTCGGCATCACCGCGGTCGCCGGCAACGTGCCGCTGGCGCTGACCGAGAAGAACGCCCGCAAGGTCTGTGAGCTGGCCGGGCGCGGCGAGGTCAAGGTCTTCGCCGGCTGCAGCCGGCCGATGTTGCGCAACCTGGTGACGGCCGAGTCCTTCCACGGCCACGACGGCCTGGGCAACGCGCCCCTGCCCGAGCCAAGCATGCCGCTGCAGCCGCAGCACGCGGTCGACTGGCTGGTCGAGACCCTGATGGCGGCCGGGGGTGAGGGCGTGACGCTCTGCCCCATCGGGCCGCTGACCAACATCGCCTTGGCGATCGTCAAGGAGCCGCGCATCCTGCCCAAGATCCGCGAAATCGTGCTCATGGGCGGCGGCTTCTTCGCCGGCGGCAACACGACCCCGGCGGCCGAGTTCAACATCCACGTCGACCCCCACGCCGCCCATGTGGTCTTTACCAGCGGGGTGCCGCTGACCATGATGCCGCTGGACGTGACCCACAAGGCGCTGATGACTTCGGAGCGGATCGCCGCGGTGCAGGCCCTGGAGACGCCGGTCGCTAAGGCCGCGGCGGGCATGATGGCCTCCTACGGCGCCCACGACGCCGAGAAGTACGACCGGGACGGCGGGCCGCTGCACGATCCCTGCGTGATCGCCTACCTGCTGGAGCCGGAAATCTTCGACGGGCGGGACTGCAACGTCAGGATCGAGACCACCTCGGAAGCGACCCTGGGCATGACCGTGGTCGACTGGTGGGGCACCACGGCGGCGCCCAGGAACTGCCGGGTGATCAACGAGATCGACGCGGGGCGCTTCTTCGCCCTGCTGACCGAGCGGCTGGCGAGGCTCTAGCGGGCTGTTGAACAATTGCGAGCCGCCACCCTCGCCCTTCGACAAGCTCAGGGTGAGGGTGAGCAAGTCAGGAGGCTTCACCTCATGCTGAGCTTGTCGAAGCATGACCTCTGGCAAGGGCTCCTAGAGCGGGATGAATTGAAGTCGATTCGACTTCAAATCTGAATCCCGCTCTACTTCAACAGATCAGAGCACGATTCAGATATGAGGTCGCTTCAACCTCATATCATCGTGCTCTAGGCACATCAGCAGCCCGCGAGAGGAAACAGGTCCACAGACCGCCTGCCTTGGCCAACCCAGGCGGGGATTCGCAGTATCGAGCTAGGAGAGACGCGCCATGACGACCTTGACGGTAGCCGAGATCCCGGTCGGCAACGACCGGCCCATGCTGCTGATCGGCGGCATCAACGTGATCGAGTCCGAGGACCTGGCCTTCCGGGCCGCCGAGCACTTCGTCGAGGTGACCGGAAAGCTGGGCATCCCCTACGTCTTCAAGGCCTCCTTCGACAAGGCGAACCGTTCTTCCGTGCATTCCTTCCGCGGCCCGGGCCTGGAGGAAGGGCTGCGGGTCCTGGAAGCGGTCAAGGCGCGCTTCAAGGTGCCGGTCATCACCGACGTCCACGAGGTCGCCCAGGCCGAGCCCGTCGCCGAGGTCTGCGACATCCTGCAGATCCCGGCCTTCCTGGCCCGGCAGACCGACCTGGTCGCCGCCATCGCGGGCACCGGGGCGCCGGTCCACGTCAAGAAGCCGCAGTTCATGAGCCCGCCGCAGGTCAAGAACCTGGTCGAGAAGCTGCGCGAATGCGGCAACGACCAGGTGATGCTCTGCGAGCGCGGCGCCTGCTTCGGCTACGACAACCTGGTGGTCGACATGCTCGGCTTCCGGACCATGAAGGACGCCAGCGGCGACGCGCCCCTGATCTTCGATGTCTCTCACGCCCTGCAGATGCGCGACCCCGGCGCCGCAGCCTCCGGTGGGCGCCGCCGGCAGGTCGCCGAGCTCGGCCGCGCCGGCTTGGCGGTCGGCATCGCTGGTCTGTTCCTGGAGGCCCACCCCGACCCGGACAACGCCAAGTGCGACGGCCCCAGCGCCCTGCCCCTGCACCTGCTGGAGCCCTTCCTCGCCCAGATGAAGGCGGTCGACGACCTGGTCAAGTCGCTTCCGGAACTGCGGATCGAGTGATCTGGCACCAGTCTGTAGATTTCGGAGAGGCACCCCACCCCCACCCCTACCCTCCCCCATCAAGGGGGAGGGAGAACGTCACGGCCGCCGACCACTGAAGCCCTCCCCCTGGATGGGGGAGGGTTGGGAGGGGGTGGCTGTCCGAACCGCGTAAGTGCGCGCTCGACCTGGGCCCTAGCCCAGCAGCAGGCGCGCCGCCGCCACCGCGAGCACGCCGCAGAGCACGGCGGCCAGGACCTGGCCCGTGAGGCGATAGGCCAGGGCGGTGAGCGCAGCGCCCGCCCATTCGAGCGGGCCGCCCTGGACCACCATGGGGGCGATCAGGGCGGCGAAGGTGGCGCCGGGGATCTGGTTCAGGATTCGGGCCAGGCGCGGGCCGGGCTCGACCCCGGCGAGCAGCAGGAAGCCGCCCAGGCGGCTGGCGTAGGTCACCGCGGCCATGCCGGCGATCACGAGAAGGTGCAGGGGCTCAAGCGTCATCGAAGAGGCCTCCGGCCAGGCTGCCGGCGAGGCCGCCGACGAGCACGTGCCAGCCGGCCGGCAGCAGCATCCAGGCGATGAGGGCGACGCCGGAGGCGACACCCCAGGGCAGCAGGCTGCCCTTGCCGCGCCAGAAGAGCAGCAGCAGCGAAAGGAAGAGCGCCAGGGGCAAAAAGTCCATGGCGAAGGCGCGGGGATCGACGACCAGGCCACCGAAGACGGCGCCGAGACCCGTCGTGGCGATCCAGACCGGATAGAGGGTCAGGCCGCCGCCCAGGAGGTAGGCCACGTCGCCCTCGCCCCGGCGTAGCCGGGCGACCGAGAGGCCCCAGTTCTCGTCGACCATGAAGAACAGCGAGAAGCAGCTCAGCGGCCGGGGCAGCGGCCTCAGCCAGGGGGTCAGGGTCATGCCCATCAGCAGGTGGCGGGCGTTGACCGCCAGGGTCGCCATGACGATGGTCAGCACCGGCAGGGGCGCGGTCCAGAGCTCGGCCGCGACCATCTGGCTGGCGCCGGCGAACACGGTGGCGCTCATGACTATGACCTCGGCTGGGCTGAGCCCTTTCTGGGCCGCCAGCAGGCCAAGCACCAGGCCGAACATCGCCGCACCCAGGGCGAAGGGCAGGATGTCCCTGGCCCCGGCCAGGAGGCCGGGCAGGCTGAAGGCGATCTTCATCGCGAACCCTCCGTCGCGTCCTTGGATGGCGAGGGCATTATCCGATCAGATGGGATCGCTTCGCGATCCATCTGGCCGGATGTAATGCCCTCGTTCCAACGTGTTAGCGCACTACTCCCGGCCAGACGCGAACGCGTCTGGTCGGGAAGTGCGCTAGAGGCTAGGGTCCCAGCCGGCGGAAGCCTTGCACGTTCTTGCCGTTATCTACGCGGCCGGCGGTCAGCCCTTGCGGAACTGGCCCGGGGTGAAGCCGAGGCTGCGCTTGAAGACCCGGGTCAGATGGCTCTGGTCGGCGAAGCCGCAGTCCAGGGCGACCTCGGCGATGGGCCGGCCGACGCGCAGGCCCTCCTGGGCCCGGGCGACCCGGAGCTGGATCTGGTAGGCGTGGGGCGGCAGACCGGTCGCCGCCTTGAAGACCCGGGCCAGGCGGAAGGGGCTTAGCCCGGCGACGGCCGAGAGCTCGGCCAGGGTGACCGGCTCCGCCCAGTGGGCGTGCAGGTGGTCGCGCGCCCGGCTGACCGCGCGCGGTGCGGCGCCCAGTGGCCGGACCTCCTGGGCTCCGCCGTAACTGCGCAGGGCATAGCCCAGAACCGCGAGCAGGGATTCGTGCTGTCCGAGCAGCGCGTCGGGCCGCGCCTCGCTCCGGCGCAAGCCGCCGTGAAGCCGGGTCAGGGCCCGGCGCAGCCTGAGGTCCCGGGTCACCCGCTCTGGCATGACCTCCGGCCCCGGCACCCCGCCGACCAGCTCGCCCGCCGCATCGTCCAGCAGGCGCTCCGGCAGGTAGAGGGTCAGGATCCGCCAGCCCTCGGCGTCGACGTTGCCGCCGGCGTGGACCCAGCTGCGCGGCATCATGACCACGCTTCCGGCGTCCGCGACGATCCGGCTGCCGCCGCGCTCGACGCTGTGGCTGCCGCAGTCGATCAGGCTGATCACGTCGCGGTCGTGGGCGTGGGCCGGAAAGCGATAGCGGCCGAAATCGGCCTGCAGCACCTCCAGCCCTTCCAGCGCCGCGACCCGGCGAAAGGCCCGCACCCGCCCGCCCTCGGCAATCTCCGCTTCGACTCCCATGGTGGCAGCGTAGCAGCCTGCGCCGAACCCGCCTTGAACGTTCTTGCCGCTCTGCCGCGGGGCGCCGGCAACCCGGAGAATGCTGGCGATTGTCTCGAATCCAGAGGTTTAACCGGGCTTTTGCGGTTTCGCGCTAAAGCTGCGCTTCGCCACGGTGTTGAAACGTTAGCACCCACGGAGCGGGCGAGCGATAAGCAGGATTACGGGGACCTTGGGGGCGCGGCGACGGGATGGCTCAGACGATTATTCCAGCCAGCGGAATGCAAGGCGGTGTCGGCGCCCCACAGGCGACCGGCGATCGTGAGACGTGGCATCCTCCCCTATCGCTATGGCGTTGCTATCTGCTTTGCGTCGTCAGCCTTGGGCTATGGCTTCCTGTCTGGGCCTGGCGGCTCGCAGACGACCTGAGGCGACATCGCGACGACAGCGTCAGGCCCTGGGCCATCTCGCTCGGGATGCTGGTTCCAATCCGTGGCTCTAGTTTGCTTCTGGACCTTGCGGACGCGGCAGAGAAGATCGATCCGGACGCTTGCAAAGCGCAACGGGACGCACACTGGAGCCGTTCCTACCTAATCGGCGGCCCACTCTGCCTTTATCAAAGCTACCTGGGCGCCGCCCTGATGTTCAGCATCCCTTCAAACGGCGTTTCCTGTCTTTGCTTCGTGCCGCCAGCTATCGTGTTCTTGCTATTGCTGCCCTTGCCGGTTCTTGCAATTCAGAAACGCATCAACGCCCTAAAGGCGAAGTTGGCCGCGCCGCGCTGGACGCACAAGGCATACCGATGGAAGTCGAGCCATCGGTTTGCCAAGATCGGTGTGATTGCGATGGTCACCACCTTCGCGCTTTCGCAATTGGACACGAAGATCGACCGCTGGCGGGGCGAATCTCTCACGGCGAACCTTGCCATCGCCGGAACCAGCGGTCTCTACACCCTGACCCCGTCCGAAGCGGGCTGGGTCCGGGTCGGCGCCGATCACTTCCATGCGGATAGCGACCTCTCGCTCTACGGACCAAGCGAGGAGACGCACGTTCTGATCTGGGTTCGCTGCGACGGGGTGAGCGTCGAAGACCGGGTACGCTTCCGCCGCCGCAAGAAGCGTGCGGCCTACCGTGAGATGCGCATCGACGAGGAAAGACGGCTTCTGCCGGAGTCCTTCCTGCCGATCTCGTTCGCTCGCTACGAAGGCGTTCGGAATGGTCGGACGAACGCCAGCCTGGTTGCCACCGTCGCTCAGGGCGACGTCATGGTCGAAGTAATCGGCACGAGCACCGGCGGCGAGGAAGAGCGCGCAGCGATGGAGCGCATGGTCATGAGCTTGAAACTGAAGGAGGACGTCACGTCGTGCGACGGCAACTGAGAATCCTTGTACTTCTGGCCAGCGCGCTGCTCGCCGGAGATGCCGCCGCCGGAAACGCCCAGCGCCTGACATCCGGTGGCCAGCCAGTCGATTTCGCCCTTTGGTCGCCGCAGCCGCCGGGCTTTGCCTTCGAGGACCTGGCCTTGGGCGAAGCGCGCCGGGATGCTCTCGAGCACGAGGGAATCGATTATGCCGTCCGGCTCTTCCGCGCCGAGATCCATCTTCGGGCCGACGGCGACGTCGAGGAGACCAGGACCACCGTTCGGCTGTTGCTGAGCCAAGCCGCGATCCGACGCCATGGCGACGACGACGCATGGGTGGACGCCTACAGCCAGACCGCGACGATCCGCGAGGCCTACAGCCTGCTGCCGAGCGGCGAGCGGATCGAGGTCGAGCCGGCGACCATCCAGGTCACGCCGGACGACGAAGACCGGATCTTCAGCGACGAGTTCCAGATGATCGTGCCCTTCGCGGGCCTAGTCCCGGGCGCCATGACTGTCTTGGCAGTCCACTCGCGGCACCGCAGCCGGGACTTTCCCCTGCCCTGGTCGCGCATTTTCTGGCCGCAGATCACGCGCCCCAGCGAGCGTTTCGAGGTGGTGGTCACCTGGGACGCGGGCGTCACGCCACCGAAATGGCGCAGCGACATGCCGGATCTGACCTGCGAGGAGGAGGGCCGCCGGCGCCTGGTCTGCGGCGCCTCGGAGGTCCCGGCCTTCAAGACCGATCCGGATATCCTCTACCGCGACACCATGCCGACCCTGGTGATAGCCGAGGCGATCACCTGGTCGGAGCTCGTGCGGCGCGAGATCGAGCTCTTCAACCGGGCCCTGGAGGACAGCGCCGCGCTGGACCGGGCGGTCGCGCGCCTGACCGAGGGTGCCGAGGGCGCCGAAGAGCGCCTGGCCCGGATCCACGCCTTCGTCGCCCAGGAGGTCCGCTACCTTGGCCTGGAGCACGGCCTCGGCGGGATCATCCCGCGCCCGACCCACCGCACGCTGTCACGGCGCTTCGGCGACTGCAAGGACAAGACCGCGCTCTTCGTCGACCTGGTGCGCCGGGCCGGCATCGAGGCCTTTCCGGTGCTCACTTCGACGCGCCGGGAGAACGTCGGGAAGCTTCTGCTGCCCGCCTCGAGCTACTTCAACCACATGGTCGCCTGCGCCAGACTGCCCGACGCGGAGGGCGGGCCGGAGCGGGAGATCTGCGTCGACCTGACCGACCCCTACAGCGCCTATTCGGTGCCCTATCGAAGCGTCCAGGGCGCGATCCGGCTGGACATAAGGCCCGAAAGCCGCGCTCCCGGACAGATGCCCGCGGCGGACTACGGCTGGGTCCTCACCGTCGCCTCGAACAATGTCCTGACCCCGGAGGGCAGCTTCGAAAAAGACGCGACCCGGACCTTTGCCGGCATGAACGCGGCCTGGCTGAGAACCCGCCTGCAGACCCGCAACCCGGAGGAGCGGCAGGAATGGCTGACCGAAGACTTTCGGGACATCCACACCGACGCGGTCGACTTGATCTCAGTCGCGACCGAAGGCGTGGAACGCTTGACCGACGAGGTGACGATCCGGACCAAGTCAGTCTACGCCGAATCCTTCGATCCGGAGGACCTGAGCAGCTTCAGCCATTGGGAGACCGAGATGTTCAACGAGGCCCGGAACTTCCGGACCGGAAACGAGAACCATCCCTATGCCTTTCCGGGGCTGCGCTACCACGGCGTAAACCGCTACACGCTGCCCGAGGGCCATCGCGTCGTCCACGCCGGCGCCCGCATCGACTTCGACTCGGCCTTCGGCCGACTGACGCGCAGCTATCGGATCGAAGGGCAAAGCTTGGAAGTCACCACCGAGCTCAGGATGCCGCGCCAGCGGATCCCGACGGAGTCGATCCCCAGCTTCAACGCCTTCATCGAGCACATTACCGATCACGCCAAGATCGCCTTCGACATCGCGAAGGAGTGAATACGGAGGAAACCTGGACCCGTGACCGAGGTCGCCTTCGGACAGCCGTCGCTCTGAGGCCGGCTACCCAGGCTTCCGGCCGAACTCCCGGCCCTTGGTTTCGCAGGCGCCCTTGACCGGAGAGACGACCTCGGCTTCCAGGCTGCCGCCGTCGATCTCCTCGCGCTCCAGGGCGGGCGGGCCCGGGCGCTGCTCGGCGGCGCGGTGGAGCTGGACGATCTCGGCCAGGATCGAGAGGGCGACCTCCTCCGGCGTGGCGGCGCCGATGTCGAGGCCGGCGGGGGCGTGCAGCGCCGCGAGGCGCGCGGGATCGGTGCCGGCCTTCAGGAGGGCTTCCTTCAGGGCGGCGGCCTTGCGCCGGCTGCCGACGAAGGCGACGTAGGGCGCCCCGGTCGCCAGGGCGGATTGCAGAGCCTCGCGGTCGCGCTTGCCCTGGGTCGCGACCACGACGAAGCCGCTCCCCGCCCCGACCGCCGCGCCGAGGTCGAAGCCCTCGATGCGGTGGTCGGCCTTGGCCAGGCGCTCGTGGTCCTCGGGCGCCGCCGCGGCGGTGACCGCGAAGCCGGCGCCGCGGCCCAGCTCGGCCAGGGCCCGGGCAACCGGCGAGGCGCCGGCGACGATCAGCATGGGGCGCGGCAGGACCGGCTCGACGAAGAGTTCGATGCTGCCGCCGCTGGGGCAACCGCTGGCGTGTAGCTCGACGTCGGGCGCCGCCGCCTCGGCGGCCAGCTTGGCCTTGGGCCGGACCCGGACGTAGCGCGCCCGGCCGTCGGCCAGGGCCCGGGCCGCGACCTTTCGGGCGGCGGCCTGGGTGCAGCCGCCGCCGATCCAGCCGTGCAGGCCGCCCTCCAGGTCGATCACCGCCTTGGCCCCGGCCTTGGCCGCGGTCAGGTCCTCGGTGCGCACCACGGTGGCCAGGGCGAAGGGCCGCCCGGCCGCCTTGAAGCGCGCCATGCAGTCGATGATGTCCTCGGTCTCGGCGGTCATGACCATCATGGTCCCATTCCCCTCAGAGCTTGGCCAGGTGCGGCTCGAGGGCGGCCAGGCTGTCCAGGGTGTGGGCCGGCGCGAAGAGGTCGACGTGCGGCAGGGCCGCCGCCATGCCCTGGGCGACCGGCTCGTAGCCCTGCCAGCCGATCATCGGGTTGAGCCAGATGACGCGCCGGGCGCGGCGCTTGAGGCGCGCCATCTCGGCGGCCAGAACCTCAGGCGGGCCGGTGTCGTAGCCGTCGCTGAGGATCATCACCACCGCGCGCCCGTGCAGCAGCTGCTTGGCGTGGTTGTCGTTGAAGCTGCGCAGGCTCTCGCCGAGCCGGGTGCCGCCGCCCCAGCCGGCCGAGAGGATATTCATCCGGTCGACCGCCTTCTCCAAGTCGCGCTCGCGCAGCACGGCGCTGATGTGCACCAGGCGGGTGTGGATGACGAAGGCCTCGGCCCGGGCCAGGGTCTCGACCAGGCCGCGGATGAAGCGGATGAAGAAGCTGCTGTAGAGACTCATCGAGCCGCTGGCGTCGAGCATCATCACCAGCTTGACCGGCCGCGGATGGCGGCGGCGGTAGGCCAAGTCCAGGGGCAGGCCGCCGTGGCGCAGGCTGCGGTGGATGGTGTTGCGCAGGTCGACCCGACGGCCGCGGCGCCGGACCCGCTCGCGCCGCGACAGGCGCCAGCGCAGGCGCCGGGCGAGGCGCTCGGCCAGGGCGTAGACCGCCTGGAGATCCTCGGCCGTCTCCAGGTGGCGGAAGTCGGTGCCCGCCAGGCGCTCGGCCGCGCTGGCGCCGCCCAAGGTCTCCTCGACGCCCGCGCCCTCGCCGCCGGAGCCCAGGGGCGCCGGCGAGGGCACCTCGCCTTCCCCGCCCGCGCGCGGCAAGGAGCCGGAGACCCGCAGGACGGTGCGTTCGCTGTCGTAGAACCAGAAGGAGTCGAAGAGGTCGTCGAAGCGTTCCCAGTCGGTGGTCGAGGCGCAGAAGATCGCCCGTAGTCCGCGGCGCAGCTCTTCCCGGTCGAGCAGGTCGAAGTCGCCGGCGAAGGTCAGCGCGTCGAGGCTTTCCTCGATGCCGACCGGAAAGCCGTTGTCCCGGGCCCGGCGGGCGAAGGCCAGCAGCTTGCGGTGGATCCGCCGGCCGTCCGGCTCCCCGTCGTCCCGGAGGCCGTGGAGGCCCGAGGTGTCCGGGCTCATAGCGCCTTGGCGGCCAGGCGGTCGACCACCTCGGGGGTGATCCGGCCGCGGTCGCTGCGGGTCTTCAGCAGGCACATGAGGGTCTGGCGCATCTCCTCAAGGTCCTCGTCGATGCGCCGGGCGCCGAGGCCGGTCAGCGCCCGCGCCCAGTCCAGGGTCTCGGCGATGCCCGGCTTCTTGTCCAGGTCCTCCCGACGCAGGGCCTGGACGAAGCGTACGATCTGGCCGGCCAGGACCCCTTCGATCCCCGGCACCCGGGCGTCGACGATGGCCAGCTCCTTGGCCTCGCTGGGATAGTCGAGCCAGTGATAGAGGCAGCGCCGGCGCAGGGCGTCCGAGAGTTCCCGGGTCGAGTTCGAGGTCAGGACCACCAAGGGGACGCTGGTCGCCGCGATGGTGCCGAGCTCTGGGATGCTGATCTGGAAGTCGGAGAGCACCTCCAGCAGGTAGGCCTCGAACTCCTCGTCGGCCCGGTCGATCTCGTCGATCAGCAGCACCGGCGGCGTGGGCCGGGAGATGGCATCGAGCAGCGGCCGCTTGAGCAGGAACTTCTCCTGGAAGACGTGCTCCTCCTTCTGGTCGGCGGTGAGCTGCTCGCCCTCCCAGACCTTGATGGCCAGAAGCTGGCGCTGGTAGTTCCACTCGTAGACCGCGGCGTTGGCGTCGAGGCCCTCGTAGCACTGCAGGCGGATCAGCTCGGTGTCCAGCGCCTGGGCCAGCGCCTTGGCGACGTCTGTCTTGCCGACCCCGGCCTCGCCCTCGATCAGCAGCGGCCGCTGCAGCCGCTGCATCAGGGCCAGCGCCATGGCCAACTCGGGATCGGCGACGTAGCCGGTCCCGCCGAGCTTGTCCTTCAGGTCACGCCAGTTCACGCTTTTCACTGCAAGGCCTCGGTGTCCCCAATCTCTCCCTCCCCCCTTGTGGGGGAGGGTTGGGGTGGGGGGTGGGAGGTGAGCTCGGCCTCGATCGAAAGGACCACGCCTTCGAAATTTCCGAGCACCTCAGAGTTCCAGAAACGGATGACCCGAAATCCATCTTCTTGGATGCGTCGAGTTCGCGCTGTTTCCCTAGCCGAGCCAAGATCATGCTGACCGCCGTCCACTTCGATGACCAGCTTTGCTTCATGGCTGGCGAAGTCCACGACGTAGGGGCCGATTGAGACCTGCCGCCGAAACCGGATGCCAGCGATCTGCCGTCGACGCAGATGCGACCAGAGGCGCATCTCTGCGTCAGTCGGATTCTTGCGTAGAGATTTGGCCCGTTCGCTCACATGCATCCCTGTCGGAGAGACATGAGACTAGGTCTTACCCCCCTCCCCACCCCTCCCCCACAAGGGGGGAGGGAGCTCGTCGCGATGCTCTGAAGCATCTACTTGGCCAGCCCCGCCGCTTCGATGGTCTGCCAGACCCGCCAGGGGGTGTGCGGCATGGGGGTGTGGGTGACGCCGTGCTGGGCGAAGGCGTCGACCACGGCGTTGGTGAAGGCCGGGACGCCGCCAACGTTGGGCGACTCGCCGACGCCCTTGGCGCCGATCGGGTGATGCGGCGAGGGCGTCACCGTGTGGTCGGTCTCCCAGAAGGGCGTCTCGACCGAAGTCGGGACGAAGTAGTCCTGGAAGCTGGCGCCGAGCACGTTGCCGGTCTCGTCGAAGACGATCTCCTGGCCCATGGCGATGGCGAAGGCCTCGGCCAGACCGCCGTGGACCTGGCCCTCGATGACCATCGGGTTGATCCGGGTGCCGCAGTCGTCGAGGGCGTAGAAGCGGCGCACCTTGACCTCGCCGGTCTGGCGGTCGATGTCGACGACGCAGATGTAGGCGCCGAAGGGATAGGTGAAGTTCGGCGGGTCGTAGTAGCTGGTCGTCTCCAGCCCCGGCTCCAGGCCCTCCGGCAGGTTGGTCGAGTAGGCGGCCATGCAGACGTCCTTCATGGTCGAGAAGCGCTCCGGCAGGCCCTTGACCTTGAAGCGGTCGACCTCCCATTCCAGGTCGTCCTCGCCGACCTCGAGCAGGTGGGCGGCGATCTTCTGCGCCTTGGCCCTGATCTTGCGCGCCGCGACCGCGCAGGCCGCGCCGGCGACGGGGGTCGAGCGCGAGCCGTAGGTGCCCAGGCCGTAGGGCGCGGTGTCGGTGTCGCCCTCCTCGACCGTGATTGCGTCCGAGGGCAGGCCGATCTCGGTGGCGACGATCTGGGCGAAGGTGGTCTCATGGCCCTGGCCCTGGCTCTTGGTGCCCAAGCGGACGATGGCCGAGCCGGTCGGATGGACCCGGATCTCGCAGGAATCGAACATGCCGAGGCCGACGATGTCGCAGTTGCGGGTCGGCCCGGCGCCGACGATCTCGGTGAAGGTCGAGATGCCGATGCCCATGAGCTCGCCCCGGGCCGCCTTCTCCTGCTGCTCGCGGCGCAGGCCGTCGTAGTCGACCGCTTCCAGGGCCTTCTTCAGGGCCGTCGGGTAGTCGCCGGAGTCGTACTCCCAGCCGAGGCAGGAGTCGTAGGGGAACTGCTCGGGCTGGACGAAGTTGCGCAGGCGGATCTCGGCCTTGTCGACCCCGATCTTCTGGGCCAGGACGTCGACCAGGCGCTCGATCAGGTAGGCCGCCTCGGTGACCCGGAAGGAGCAGCGGTAAGCCACCCCGCCCGGCGCCTTGTTGGTGTAGACCCCGTCCACCTCGACGTGCCCGGCGGCGATGTCGTAGCTGCCGGTGACGATGTTGAAGAAGCCGGCCGGCCACTTCATCGGCTGGGCGTGGGTGTTGAAGGCGCCGTGGTCGGCCAGGACCTTGGCGCGGATGGCGGTGATCTTGCCGTTCTCGTCGGCCGCCAGCTCGCCGGTCATGTGGTAGTCGCGGGCGAAGGCCGTGGTCGAGAGGTTGTCCATGCGGCTCTCGATCCACTTGACCGGCAGGCCGGTCACGATCGAGGCGGCCGCGGCGCAGACGTAGCCGGGATAGGCGCCGACCTTGTTGCCGAAGCCGCCGCCGACGTCCGGCGAGACGATGCGGATGTTGTTCTCGGACAGCCCGGTGATCAGCGAGACCACGGTGCGGATGACGTGCGGCGCCTGGAAGGTGCCGTAGACCGTGAGCACGCCGTTGATCGAGTCCATCGAGGCGACGCAGCCGCAGGTTTCCATCGGGCAGGGATGGTTGCGCGGATAGGCGATGTCCTCCTTGATGGTCACAGCGGCCGACGCGAAGGCGGCATCGGTGGCCGCCGCGTCGCCGACCTCCCAGTGGAAGATGTGGTTCGGATGCCGTCGATGGCCCTGGCCGACGTCGTCCTTCCCCGCGACATCGTCGCGCAGGATCGGGGCGTCGTCGTCCAGCGCCTTGCGCGGGTCGACCAGAACCGGCAGCTCCTCGTACTCGACCTCGACCGCCTGTACGCCGTCGGCGACGGCATAGCGGTCGGCGCCGACCACGAAGGCGACCTCCTGGTTCTGGAAGTGCACCTTCTTGTCGGCCAGGACCGCGGCCACGTCGCCGGCCAGGGTCGGCATCCAGTGGAGGCCCAGGGGCTCCAGGTCCTTGGCCGTGATCACCGCGGCGACGCCGGGCACGGCCAGGGCCGCCTCGGTGTTGATTGCCTTGATCTTGGCGTGCGCGTAGGGGCTGCGCACGAAGTCGCCGTAGACCATGCCGGGCAGCTTGATGTCGTCGACGTAGTTGCCCTTGCCGCGGATGAAGCGGGCGTCTTCCTTGCGCTTGCGGGCGGAGCCGATGCCGCCGAGGGTCGCCTCGCGCTCCTCGAGGGTCATTTCCTTGACGTCGTTCATTATTCGGCGGCCTCCCTGCCGGCGTTGATCTTGTCGGCGGCGTAGCGCACCGCCTTGACGATGTTCTGGTAGCCGGTACAGCGGCAGAGGTTGCCGGAGAGGCCCCAGCGGATCTCCTCGTCGGTCGGGTTGGGATTCTCCTGCAGCAGGCGGTGCGCCCGGACCAGCATGCCCGGCGTGCAGTAGCCGCACTGCAGGCCGTGCTCCTGCATGAAGCCTTCCTGCAGGGCCGAAAGGGTCCCGTCGGCTTCGGCCATGCCCTCGACCGTGGTGATCTGCCCGCCCTCGGCCTGGACCGCGAAGACCGTGCAGGACTTCACCGACTTGCCGTCGAGGTCGACGGTGCAGGCGCCGCAGTGCGAGGTCTCGCAGCCGATGTGCGGGCCGGTGAGGCCCACCTTCTCGCGCAGGAAGTGGATCAGCAGGGTGCGCGGCTCGACCAGCTCCTCGACCGCCGCGCCGTTGATGGTCATCTTGACCGGAATCTTGCTCATGTTCTTCTGTCTCCCCGCACTCAGGCGCTTGCCCGCTCGCGCGCCCGCGCGACGGCGCGCTGGACCATGACACCGGCGGCATGGCGCTTGAAGTCGGCCGGGCCGCGCAGGTCCTCGACCGGATCGGTGGCCTCCCGGGCCAGGCGGACGGCCTCGGCGACGGCGGTTGCGTCGAGGCTGCTGCCGACCAGAGCCTGGGCCGCCGCCTCGGCGAGGATCGGGGTCTGGCCGAGGTTGGTGAGCGCGATCGCCGCCTGGCTGCAGGTCCCGCCGTCCAGGCTCAGGACCACCGCGGCCGCGGCCGTGGCGTAGTCGCCGACCTTGCGCTTCAGCTTTTCGTAGGCCTGGCCCTGACCCTCGGGCGGCCGCGGGATGCGGACCGCGGTCAGGATCTCGTCCTCGCCCAGGGCGGTGAAGTAGGCGCCCTCGTAGAAGTCGCGGGCCGGGATCTCGCGCGCGCCGCTGGCGTTGCGGACCAGATAGGTCGCACCCAGGCACTGCATCACCGCCGGCAGGTCGTTGCCCGGATCGCCGTTGGCGACATTGCCGCCCAGGGTGCCACAGTAGCGCACCTGGGGATCGGCGATCAGGAGCGCGGTCTCCCGCAGGATCGGGCAGACGGCCTGAAGCAGCTCGGAGCCGATGATCTCGTGCTGCGTGGTCATGGCGCCGATCTCGAGGTTGCCGTCGGCCTCGCGGATGCCCCGCAACTCGGATAGGCTGCCGAGGTCGATGAGGTGGGCCGGCGCCGCCAGGCGCAGCTTCATCATGGGCACCAGGCTGTGGCCGCCGGCGATCACCCGGCCGTCCTCGCCGTGCTGGGCGAGAAGCGCCAGGGCTTCATCGACCGAGCCCGGCCGATGGTAGTCGAAGGGTCCTGGAATCACGGTCTAGCCTCTCCTGTATCGATTTCGGTCTCTAGCGGCCGTTATCGGCCCGGACCATCTTGGAGCTGTAGGAGCGCCCGACATCACAACCGCACGTCCAAGTCCGTCAGCTCGACTGCAAGGGTAACGAAAGTGAAACGAAAGGCCAACCGTGGCGCACCAACGGCAGTCCAGCTGCACGGGCGGCGGCCTGGGCGCACGAATGGCAGACCGAAGGCGCCCCGACCACGACCGCGGGACTAGAGCGGGATGACATGAAGCCGATCCAGCTTCATGTCTGAATCCCGTCTCTTTCAACAGTTTAGAGCACGATTCAGACAAGAGGTCGATTCGACCTTATGTCATCGTGCTCTAGGACGGTAGGCCTAGGGCCTCGCGCAGCCTCGACACGTTGCGGCGGCTGACCGGGACGCTGGCTCCGGCACGGCCGCCCAGGCGTACCACCGCCTGCTCGCGGTGCTTCTCGAAGGCCCGGGCGTGCTTCAGGTTGATGATGTGGCTGCGGTGGACCCGCAGGAAAACCGCCGGGTCCAGCCGGGCCTCCAGGTCGGAGAGCGAGAGGGAGCAGAAGTAGGTCTCGGCGCCGTCGAAGACCCTGGTGTAGTGGGCCTCGGCCTGGATCGAGACGATCTGCTCCGGGTCGAGCAGCAGGGTGGTCTTGTTGCGCTCGACCGGCAGGCGGGTGAGCCGCTCGGGCTCTAGGCCGTTCGCGGCCGGCCGGGATTCGCCAGCCGCCGGCGGTTGGCCAGCCTCGGCGCCAGTGCCGGGGACCGCCGGGTCGGGCAGGGCGATCAGCAGGGCCAGGCCGAAGATCAGGAAGGCCGCCAGGGCCACCACGATGGCCAGCAGGTAGGGGCTGAGCGCCGGCGCGGCGTGCTCGATCAGCACCTCGACCGGCAGGAAGGTGGCGGCCGCCATGGCCGTGTAATGCATGCCGGCGATCGCCAGGCCCATGACCACCGCGGCGGCCAGGGTCTGCCAGGGGCCTTTCAGGTTGAAGGCGAGCCAGAGCGCCAGGCTGGCCGCGGCGATGCCGACCAAGACCGAGGCGGCGACCAGCCCCCAGGCATAGCTGATCACGCAGTTGGCCCGCACCGCGGCCATGCCGATGTAATGCATGGAGGAGATGCCCAGGCCCATGAAGACGCCGGCGGCGGCCAGGCGGCGCAGGCTGGCCTCGCCGTAGCTGGCGACCGAAAGGCCGATCCCGGTGACCAGGATCGAGACCAGGGCCGAGATCAGGGTCAGCAGGACGTCATAGTTAATGGTGACCGGCAGCTCCAAAGCCAGCATGCCGACGAAGTGCATCGACCAGATGCCGCCGCCGATGGTGACCGCCGCCGCGGACAGCAGGGCCTTGCGCAGCGTGCCGCCCTGGCGCAGCAGGCCCCGCGCCAGGCGCAGCCCGGCGTAGGCGCCCAGGATGGCGATGACCACCGAGAGCAGGATCAGCAGCGGATCGTAGGTGGCAACCACGATGCCTCAGCCCCTGTGCCAAAGCCGTCGCGCACCTTGCGACGGGGGCATGATAGCATCTCTGGCGGAAAAGCACGCCGTTCCGCGCAGCGACGGCCGGCGGCCCGGAGGGATCGCCATGCCCGGCGACCTGCAAGGCAGGCACACCCCCTCCCGGACATGGCGACCGTGGTGTCTGCGGACGCCCGGATGGAGACGCCCGCCTCGGCACGAGACCGAGACCCGCATCCTGTCGCCTGTTTCGGGGTTCGACGGTGGGAAATCCCACAGCGCAGCAAAAAAACGCGCTGGCGGCGTGCTTTATCAGCTCCAATCCGGGCGCGGGATCGATTGGTAGGCCTCGCGCAGGGCGGCGGACCAGCTCTGTCGGATGCTCAGGAAGTAGGGATCATCCTCCGAGATCCGCCGCTTCAACTCGATCCGCTGGCTGTCGCGGCGGTAGACCAGCAGGTCCAGGGGCATGCCGACGGTCAGGTTGGAGCGCAGGGTGGAGTCCATCGAGATCAGGACCAGCTTGATGCCGTCGTCGATCTCGCTGCCGTGGGTCAGGACCCGGTCCAGGATCGGCTTGCCGTACTTGTGCTCGCCGATCTGCAGGAAGGGCGTCTCCTCGGTGGCCTCGATGAAGTTGCCCGCGGCGTAGACCTGGAAGAGGCGCATGTTGCGGTTCTTGATCTGCCCGGCCAGCAGGACCGAGACGTCGAAGGACAGGCCCTGGGCCTCGAGGGTCGGGCCATCGGTCTCGTAAACCTGGCGGACCGCGCGGCCGACCAACCGGGCGGCGCGGAACATCGAGGGCACCGTCAGGAGCGTCTCGCTCGCCCCGTCCTCGCCGTTCTCCAGGCCCTCGCTCAGGAGGTTGATCACCGCCTGGCTGATCGCCAGGTTCCCGGCGGTCATGGCGACGATGACCCGCTCGCCCGAGGTCTCGAAGACGTGCATCTT
The DNA here is from genome assembly GCA_030066685.1 of Kiloniellales bacterium. Classification (NCBI taxonomy): domain Bacteria; kingdom Pseudomonadati; phylum Pseudomonadota; class Alphaproteobacteria; order Rhodospirillales; species Kiloniellales bacterium. The sequence continues at coordinate 22,289 of JASJBF010000025.1, forward strand.
GCTGAAGGTCGAGATGTGGTCGACCCCGGCGTTGGTCCGCGTGTCCGACAGCAGGACCAGGCCGTCCTGCAGGTAGAGGCCAACGCAATATGTCATGGCCGCTGTCTCACTCCAGAGTCTGGATCCGGGCTGAAGGCTACTGTTGACTGGCGACGGCGGCAATCCGGACCTCGACTTCCAGGTCTTCGCTGGCCAGGCCGCGGCGCAGGCCGCGCACCGGGGCCGCGGTCTGGTAGTCCAGGCCGACCGCGGTGCGGACGTAGGCCTCGCCCGGCGAGACCCCGTTGGCCGGGTCGAAGCCGACCCAGCCCAGGCCCTCGACGTAGGCCTCGGCCCAGGCATGGCCGGCCTCGTAGGGCTCGGCGTTGTCGCCGGTCCAGAGGTAGCCGCTGACGTAGCGCGCCGGATAGCCCAGGCTCTGGGCGGCGGCGATGAAGACGTGGGCGTGGTCCTGGCAGACCCCTTCGCCCTTGGCCAGCGCCGCCGCGGCGGTGGTGGTCGTGTCGCTGGCGCCCAGGGTGTAGGCGATCCGATCGCGGATCGCGTCCATCAGACGGTGCAGGCGTTCGACGTCGTCAGAGACCCCGGCCACCGCGCCCGCGGCCAGGTCGCCGATCGCGGAATCGCGCTCGGTCATGGCGGTCGGGCGCAGAAAGAAGGCCGGCGGCAGACGTTCCTCGCCGCCGCGGACCACGCCATGGGTCTCGTTGGTCTCGACCTCGCCCTCGATCTCGATCGCGGTCTCGTCGTGGGCGCCGTTGACGGTGTGGACGTGGACGATGTTGCCGAAGCCGTCCTCGGAGACCGGCAGGGGCTCCTTGCGGCCGGGCACCCGAAGGTCCCAGCCGAGCACGCTCTGCCCGTCGTGCTCGCGGGGACAGAGGCGCAGCAGCTGGATCGTGTAGTCGATCCGCGAGTCGTAGCGGTACAGCGTGCGGTGCCGGACGTGAATCCGCATCTCGGGTCTCTTAGAAAAGGAAGAAATCCGATATCTCGTCGCCGAGCTCTAAGGTTCTATCGATGTATTCGGTTAAGAATTCGTGCAGGCCGGTCTGAAAGATGTTGTCGATTCGGCCGAAGCGCAAGCGGGCATGCAGCTCCCCGGCCAAGCGGTGGCATTCCCCGTAGTGGCCGCCGTAGGTTGCCCCCAAGAGGTCGAGATTGCTTGTGATTTCGTCGTAGCAAGCGCGCAGGGAGCGGGGCATCTCCGGCCGCAGGATCATCAGCTCGGCCACGTTCCAGGGCTTGACCCGGTCCCGGTAGACCCAGTGGTAGGCGCGCAGGGCCGAGACCGCGCGCAGGATTGAGGTCCAGTGGTGGTAGTCCAGGCCACCGCCGACCACCTCGTAGTCCGGCAGCAGCACGTGGTACTTGACGTCGAGGATACGCGCCGTGTTGTCGGCCCGCTCGATGTGGCTGCCCAGGCGGGCGAACCAGTAAGCATCGCTGCGCAGCATGGTGCTGCCGTAGGCGCCACGGAACAGCACCGCACGGGTCTTGACCCAGTCCGTGGCGCGGTTCAGATCCTCGGGCCGCAGGCCGCCGCCAAAGAGCTCGCGGCTCTCCTGCCAGGTGCCGTTCAGCGCCTCCCACATGTCGGTGGTGATGGCGGTGCGGACCGCGCGGGCATTCTGCCGCGCGGTGGTGATGCAGGACTGGACGCTGGAGGGGTTGTCCGGGTCGCGGAACAGGAAATCGACCGCGGCCGCCGTCGTGACCCTCGCGTGCTTCTTCACGAAGGCCGGCTCGCAGCCGGCGGCGATCAGCATCGAGCGCCATTCCTCGCCGCCGCGCGACAGCCCGGACATGCGCTGGCCCACTTCCAGAAGGCGCGCGACGTAGTCCATGCGCTCCATGTAGCGGGCGAGCCAATAGAGGTTGTTGGCGGTGCGGCTGAGCACCGTGTCAGCCCTGCGCCTGAGATTGCGGTCCGTCGTCCGGGGTCCGGATCACCCAGGTGTCCTTGGTGCCGCCGCCCTGGCTGGAGTTGACCACCAGCGAGCCCTCGCGCAGGGCGACCCGGGTCAGCCCGCCGGGCACGATGCGGACGTCCTGGCCGCAGAGCACGAAGGGCCGGAGGTCGACGTGGCGCGGGGCGACGCCGCTCTCGACGAAGGTCGGACAGGTCGAGAGCGCCAGTGTCGGCTGGGCGATGTAGCCGGCCGGCTTGGCTTTCAGCTTGGCTGCGAAGTCCTCGCGCTCGGCCCGGCTGGCGGTGGGACCGACCAGCATGCCGTAGCCGCCGGAGCCGTGGACGTCCTTCACCACCAGCTCGTCCAGGTGATCGAGGACGTAGGCCAGCTCCGCCTCGTCGCCGCAGGAGTGGGTCGGGACGTTCTTCAGGATCGGCTCCTCGCCCAGGTAGAAGCGGATCATCTCCGGCACGTGGATGTAGACCGCCTTGTCGTCGGCGATGCCGGCGCCGACCGCGTTGGCCAGGGTGACGTTGCCGGCCCGGTAGGCCTGCATCAGCCCGGGCACGCCGAGCGCCGAGTCCGGCCGGAAGGCGAGCGGATCGAGGAAATCGTCGTCGATCCGCCGGTAGATCACGTCGACCCGCGTCAGGCCGCGGGTCGAGCGCATGTAGACGACGTTGTCCTCGACGATGAGGTCCTGGCCCTCGACCAGCTCGACGCCCATCTCGTCGGCCAGGAAGCAGTGCTCGTAGTAGGCGCTGTTGTAGGCGCCCGGGGTCAGCAGGGCGACGGTCGGCTCGTCCTTGCAGTTCGGCGGCGCCACCGAGGCCAGCACGCCGAGCAGCTCCTCCGGATAGTGCGAGACCGGGGCGATGTCATGGGTCTCGAAGAGCTCCGGGAAGAGCCGCATCATGACCTCGCGGTCCTCGATCATGTAGGACACGCCGGAAGGGGTGCGGCAGTTGTCCTCCAGGACGTAGAACTCCTCGGGCCCGACCCGGACCATGTCGATTCCGGCGATGTGGGTGTAGACCCGCTGCGGCACGTCGAAGCTCTGCATCTCAGGCCGGAAGCTCTCGTTGTGCAGGACCAGGCCCTCGGGGACCTTGCCGGCGCGGATGATCTCGCGCTCGTGATAGACGTCCCAGATGAAGGCGTTGAGCGCCTTGACCCGCTGCTCCAGGCCGCGGGCGATATGCGACCACTCCTCCTCGTCGAGGATCCGGGGGATGATGTCGAAGGGAATCAGCCGCTCGGGATCGCCGCCTTCGGTGTAGACCGCGAAGGTGATGCCGATGCGCTTGAACAAGAGCTCGGCCTCGCGGCGCTTGAGCGCCAGCAGGTCCGGCGAGACCGCCGTCAGCCAGTCCTCGACCCGGCGGTACTGGGCCCGGCAGTCCCCCGCCGTGCCGTTCATCTCGTCGAAGGCGGTTTTTGTCATTGTCCTCCCTGTGCCCGGACAGGGTCCCCCGCGAAACGGGCGCAGGTCAAGGCTTCAGGCGACCTGACTCGTCGGAATCGGCCGCAGCCTCGGATCCCTCGGCCCGCGCCACCTCGATGGCGAAGGAGGTGCCCGAGGCCATGACGACCTGGAGCAGGAGCAGCCGCGTCTCGCCCGCGCCGGGCAGGGCAGGGCGCGGCAGATCGAGGGCCAGGCCGGTCACGGTCTTCTTGTCCCCGGGCGCCAGGGTCAGCGGGTGGTCGATCAGGGGGCCCGCCGCGCCCCGGTCGGGAAGCGGCTCCTCGTTGATCGCATCCAGATAGCCGGCGGCGAGCCGGAAGCCGGCGACCTCCAGGGCCTGGGGATAGCCGCGGTTGGGCTCCAGGGCGACCGCCTCAAGCTCCAGGACCAGCTTGCCGTCCCGTTCCTCGAGCAGGCAGTGGCCACGGACCCAGAGGCCCCAGTCGCTGCCGTAGGTATTGATGTAGAGCCGCTCGGCGGCCGCCGGCGGCGACCCGGGGTCGAGCAGGCAGAACAGCAGGAGGCCGGCCGCCGCGATCCACCCAGCCGCGCGCGGCCGGGCTAGCGTTCGGCGACGACCGTCGCCCCGCAGGGCAGAGGATAGGTGAGAGCGGTCGGATCCGCAGCGAAGGTCCGCTCGGGCAGGAAGCAGGTGATGCGGCCCTGCCCGTCGTGCCAGTAGAGGTGGGGGTTGCTGCCCGCGGTGTCGAAGTGCAGGTGCGGAAGCTCGGGGACCGCACCCTTTCCGGAGACGCCGACGGTGCCGATCTGCTGGCCGCGCCGCACGGTATCGCCGACCGCGACCAGGATCTCGTCGAGGTGGAGATAGCGGGTGACCAGCGCAGGGTCCTCGCCGCTTCCGCCGTGGGCGATCTCGACCCGGCGTCCCGCCACCTCGCGGGCGCCCGCCGCCTTGACCACGCCGTCCGCCGCGGCCAGGACCGGGGTTCCGATCCGGGCGAGGATGTCGATCCCGCTGTGCTGCGGCCGGATCATCTTCCGCTTGGCGCGCAGCCCGCCGAGGACCCCGCGCGCCGAGCGATAGTCGGAGATGATCGACGGCGCTTCCTCCGGCATGACCAGAGGCAACTCGTGCGGCCGCCCCTCGCCGTAGTAGCGCCAGACCGCGCCGCGGCGCGCCGGCGCGGGCAGCGCCCGGGCCCGCCCCACCGCGGCCTTCTCGGGGTCCCAGACCACCGAGTTGCCGATGGCGTAGAGCTGGCATTCGGTCCCGGAGCGGGTCTCGCAGGCGCGCAGAGCGATTCGGTTCGCCTCCCACTGGCTGCGATAGCCGTGGCTCCAGCCCCAGGAGCTCCGGGTGACCGAGACCGCAAAGGCCTTCTTGAAGCGCAGGTCGGTGTAGCGCTCCAGATCCCCGAGAACACCGGGGTCCTTGAAGGGCGCGCTTGAGGCCAGGGACCGGGACCAGAAGTCGGCCGACGCGGCGCCCGGGGGCAGGACGAAGAGCAGCCCGCAGAGCACCGAGAAAGCAATCGTCCTGATCATCACCGCTTCCTGCGTCGAATGCGCGAGGTCCCCGGATTCGCGCGACCGCGTCGGACGACTCTCGAAGACAGAGCCTAAGAAAGGATAAAGGCCTCCTAAATCCCTCGAGGCGTGGAGAGGCGCGTGCCATGTCGCTCGACGCGCTCCGGTCACGAGGCCTCGGAGTGCGCTTCATGCCGGAAGGCGGCGGTGATCAGCGCCTTTGTGTAGGTTTCCTTCGGACGTTCGTAGATCGCCTCGGTCACGCCCTGCTCGACCACGCGGCCGTCCTTCATCACCACCACCTCGTCGGCCATGGCGCGCACCACCGCCAGGTCGTGGCTGATGAAGATGTAGGTCAGGCCGTTCGCCGCCTGCAGCTCGCGCAGCAGGGCCAGGACCTGCTTCTGCACCGAGCGGTCGAGCGCCGAGGTCGGCTCGTCGAGCACGACCAGCTTGGGCTTGAGGATCATGGCCCGGGCGATGGCGATGCGCTGGCGCTGCCCGCCGGAGAACTCGTGCGGGAAGCGGTTGCGCATCAGGGGATCGAGCTGCACCTCCTCCAGCGCCTGCGCGGCACGACGGTCGCGCTCCCTGGCCGAGAGCTCCGGCTCGTGGACCAGCAGGCCCTCGGTGACGATCTGGCCGACGGTCATGCGCGGCGAGAGCGAGCCGAAGGGGTCCTGGAAGACCAGCTGCAGCTCGCGGCGCAGCGGGCGCAGCGCCGCGCGGTCCTGGCCCTGCAGGTCCCGGCCTTTGTAGCGGATGGCGCCTTTGCTCGGCAGCAGGCGCAGCAGCGCCCGGCCCAGGGTCGACTTGCCGGAGCCGGACTCGCCGACCACGCCGAGGGTCTGGCCCTCGCGCAGGGCGAGGTCGATGCCGTCGACGGCGCGGACCTCGTGCTTGTCGCGCGACAGCCAGCCGCCGCCGAGCCGGAAGATCACCTTCAGGTCCCGGCCCTCCAGCAGCAGGGGCTCGGCCGCCGGCACCGCGGGCTTGCGGCCTTCCGGCTCGGCGGCCAGCAGCATCTTGGTGTAGTCGTGCTCGGGCCGGGCCAGGATCTGGGCCGTCGGGCCGGTCTCGACCACCCGTCCCTCCTGCATGACGTAGACCCGCTCGGCGAAGTCTCGGACGATGCCCAGGTCGTGGGTGATGAAGACGATGGCCATGCCGAGGCGCCGCTGCAGCTCGGCCAGCAGGTCCAGGATCTGCGCCTGGATGGTGACGTCGAGCGCGGTGGTCGGCTCGTCGGCGATCAGGATCTCCGGGCCGTTGGCGAGCGCCATGGCGATCATCGCCCGCTGGCGCTGGCCGCCGGAGAGCTCGTGAGGATAGGACTGGAGGCGGCGCTCGGGCTCCGGGATGCCGACCAGCTTCAGGAGCTCCAGGACCCGCGGCCGCGCCTGGGCGCGGCTGATCCCCTTGTGGTGGACCAGCGGCTCGGCGATCTGCCGGCCGATGGTGTAGAGCGGATCCAGCGAGGTCATCGGCTCCTGGAAGATCATCGAGAGCCTCTCGCCGCGGTAGCGGTTAAGCGCCCGGGCGGAGAGCCCCAGAAGCTCCTCTCCGCGGAAGCGCACCGAGCCCTCGGTCCGGCCGTTCTGGGCCAGCAGGCCCATGGTCGCCATCATCAGCTGGCTCTTGCCCGAGCCGGACTCACCGACGATGGCGATGGTCTCGCCGGCGCGCACCTGAAGGTCGACGCCGCGCACGGCGTGGACCTCGCCGTTCGGGGTCGAGAAGCGGACGTGGAGCCCGCGGCTCTCCAGGATCGGCTCTCCGGCGGCGCTCACGGCTAGCGGTCCTTGGGGTCGAGGGCGTCGCGCAGCCCGTCGCCGATGAAGTTGAGGGCGAAGAGCGTCGCCATCAGGAAGAGCGAGGGGAAGATCAGCATCCAGGTCGCGCCCTGGATGTTGCGCGCGCCCTCCGAGATCAGCACGCCCCAGGAGGTCATGGGCTCCTGCACCCCGAGGCCGAGGAAGGACAGGAAGCTCTCCAGCAGGATCACTTTGGGCACCATCAGGGTCATGTAGATCACCACCGGCCCCAGGGTGTTGGGCACGACGTGGCGGCGCAGGATGCCGCGGGCGCCGACGCCCAGCGCCTCGGCCGCCTGGACGTACTCCTGGCGCTTGATGGAGAGGGTCTGGCCGCGGACGATGCGCGCCATGTCGAGCCACTCGATGGCACCGACGGCGATGAACATCAGCACGAAGTTGCGGCCGAAGAAGACCACCAGCAGGATGACGAAGAAGATGAAGGGCAGCGAATAGAGGATATCGACCACCCGCATCATCATCATGTCGACCCGGCCGCCGAGGTAGCCGGAGACGGCGCCGTAGGTCACGCCGATGAAGAGCGCGACGAAGGTCGCCAGCAGGCCGATGGTCAGAGAGATCCGGCCGGCGATCAGGGTCCGGGTCAGGAGGTCGCGGCCGTTGGAGTCGGTCCCGAAGAGGAAGTAGAGCCGCTCGACCTCGGCCGAGAGCATCATGCGCTTCCCGTCCGCCGAAGTCTCCTCGACCCGGGTGTTGGAGAAGTCGTTGGCCCGGTCGAGGTAGCGGGTGGTCCGCGGATCGATCGCCCGGCTCGAGGTCACGGTGACGAAGACGCGGCCGCCCTCCTCGCGCCAGTCCTCCACCGTGACCCGGGCGCGGCGCAGGGCGCTCTCCAGGCCGGGGCCGATCTGCTCGGCCCGGGGGTAGGGCGTCAGGCTGGCCGGGACCTTGACGTAGCTGCGGTAGACCGCGTCGAAGGGATGCGGCGAGAGCCAGGGCCCGACCACGCAGGCCAGGACCATCAGGACCAGGAGCGCCGCGCTGGCGACCGCCGCCCGGTTGGCCTTGAGCCGGTCCCAGGCGTCGTCCCAGAGCGAACGGCCGCGCTGCGGCTCGGCGCCGGTCCCGGCTTGCTCCTCGGCGGGTCGCTGGGCGATGGCCATGGCCGCCTCAGTCGTAGCGCACGCGCGGATCGAGGACCGCGTAGAGCAGGTCGACGATCAGATTGAAGACGATGATGAAGACGGCGATCATGATCACCGTGCCCATCACCAGGGTGTAGTCCCGGTTCAGCGCCCCCTGGACGAAGTAACGCCCGACCCCCGGAATGCCGAAGATGGTCTCGATCACCACCGAGCCGGTCAGCAGCGCCGCTGCCGCCGGACCCAGGTAGGAGACCACCGGCAGCAGGGCGCCGCGCAGGGCGTGGACGCCGACCACCACGTAGCCCGGCAGCCCGTTGGCCCGGGCGGTGCGGATGTGGTTGGCGCGCAGCATCTCGATCATGCTGCCGCGGGTCAGCCGGGCGATGATCGCAACCTGCGGCAGGGCCAGGGTGAAGACCGGCAGGACCTTGTTGATCAGGGCGCCGTCGCCCCAGCCGCCGGCCGGCAGCCAGCCCAGCCAGATCGCGAAGAGCAGGGTCAGCAGGGGCGCGACGACGAAGTTGGGGATCGTGATCCCGATGGTCGCCGTCGCCATGACCGCGACGTCGGTCCCGCGGTTCTGGCGCAGGGCGGCGATGACGCCGAGCAGCCCGCCCACCAGCAGCGCCAGCAGCAGCGCGGCGCTGCCGAGCTGGATCGAGATCGGCAGCCCGCGGGCGAAGAGCTCGTTCACCGAGAAGTCGCGGAAGTAGAAGCTGGGGCCCAGGTCGCCGCGCAGCAGGCTCTCCAGGTAGAGCGCGTACTGCTGCCAAAGCGGCTTGTCGAGCTGGTAGATCCGGTTGAGGTTCTCCATCACCTTGGCTTCCAGCGGCCGCTCCAGGTCGAAGGGGCCGCCCGGCGCCACCCGGATCAGGAAGAAGGCGACGGTGACGATGATGAAGAGGGTCGGGACCGCACCGAAGAAACGTCTCGCCACGTAGCTGAACATGGCCGTCGCTCCGCCGCGGTCCCGGTCATCCCCCTACAAGGCTGCGGCTACTCCACGATCGACATGAAGCGGGTCGGATGGACGTTCTGGATGTTGTCCTCCCAGCCGACGAGCTTGTCGGAGACCATGCTCAAGGAGCCGTAGTACATCAGCGGGATGAAGGGCAGGTCACGCATGAAAAGCTCTTCCGCCTTCTTCAGGATGTTGGCCCGCTTGTCCAGGTCGGTCTCGGCCGCCGCCTGGTCCATCAGGGAATCGTACTCCGGATTTTTGTAGTTGGCGTAGTTGAAGCCGTCGTTGTCGCTCTCGACCATGAACAGGAAATTCTGCGGGTCGGAGTAGTCGCCGATCCAGCCGGCGCGGGCGACGTCGAAGTCGCCCTTGTCGCGCAGGTGGGCGTAGTGGGTCTTGGTGTCGGTGTTGAGCATCGAGACCTCGACCCCCAAGGGCTTCCACATGTCGGCGATGGCCACGGCCGTGTTCTTGTGGTTCTCCGAGGTGTTGTAGCGGATCTCGACCTTCAGCGGCTTGTCCGGCCCGAAACCGGCTTCCTTGAGCAAAGCCGCGGCCTTGTCCTCCCGGTCGATCATCGACATGTCCTTGTAGTCGGCGAAGGCCGGGTCGACGTAGTTGCCGATGCCCGGGGGCACGAAGGAGTAGCCGGCGACCATGGCGCCGCCCCAGATCTCCTCGGCGATGAACTCGCGGTCGACGGCCATGGACAGGGCCTGGCGCACGCGGACGTCGTCGAAGGGCGCCTTGTCGGCCTTGACCGCGTAGTAGTAGGTGCCGAGGTAGGGCGCGACGCGGAACTGCTTGCCCAGGTTCTCGCGCATCCACTTGATCTGCTCGGTCGGCGCGTCGTTGTTGGAATGCAGTTCGCCAGCCTGGAAACGGCGCAGCGCGGCGCCGCGATCCTCGGTCGGATGATAGAAGACCGTGTCGATCTTGACGTTGGCGGCGTCGTGGAACTTGGCGTTCTTGACCGACTTGACGTGGGCGTTCGGGATGAACTCGGCGAGCACGTAGGCGCCGTTGGTGACGATGTTCTCAGGCCGGACGAAGTCGCTGCCGTGCTTCTCGACCGTGGCCGGGTGGACCGGCAGGCCGGTCTGATGGGTCAGGAGCTCCAGGAAGAAGGGCGTCGAGGCCTCGAGAGTGATCTCCAGGGTGCGGTCGTCGACCGCCTTGACGCCCAGGGTTTCCGGCAGGGCCTCGCCCTTGTTGATCTTTTCCGCGTTCTTGACCGGGTAGAGGATGTTGGCGTACTTGGCGCCGGTCGCCGGCTTCATGATCCGGCGCAGCGAGTAGACGAAGTCGCCGGCGACCACGGGATCGCCGTTCGACCACTTGGCGTCGCCGCGCAGCTTGAAGGTGTAGACCGTGCCGTCGTCCGAGACAGACCAGCTCTCGGCGACGCCGGGGATGACCTCGGCCTTGGCGTTGTAGATCACCAGGCCCTCGTAGAGGTCGCGCAGGATGTTCGACTCGTAGATCGTCGAGGTCTTGTGCTGGTCGAGGGTCTCCGGATCCGCCGTGTTGCCGCGGTGGTAGACCATCTCGGCGGCGGCTGCGAAGCTCCCCGCCACGGCGAGCGAAACCGCGAGGACCGCGGTCCTCAGCGAGGTCATGAGCATAGCGATACTCCCTGTCCGTGCACGCGCCAGCGGATCGCCGTCCGCCGGTGTTTGGGGAACACTATCCCCCCTCTGGGGTTCCGACAATCCACAACTTGGACGGGCAGAAAGCCCGATAACATCAGGTTAATGGACGGATAGCCCGTCAGAACTATCCCGCCGCCAGGCGGTCGCGGGCGAGCTGGACCCAGTAGGAGATGCCAAGCTCCAGAGCGTCGTCGTTGAAGTCGTAGCCCGGGTTGTGCAGGTCGGCCGTGTCGCCGTTGCCCAGGAAGATGTAGGCGCCCGGCTTCTCCAGCAGCATGTAGGCGAAGTCCTCGGAGCCCATGACCGGCCGGGTATCGGGGTCGACCCGCGCCGCGCCGGCCACGGCGGCGGCGGCGGTGGCGGCGGCGTCGGTCTCGCCGGCATGGTTCTCGGTCGGCGGATAGCCCTCGCGGTAGTCCAGGTTGATGGTGACCCCAAGGGCCTTCTCGGTGCCCTCGCAGATCTCGGTCATGCGCCGGCGGACCATCTGCCGGGTCTCCTCGCTGAGGGCGCGGACCGTGCCGCCCAGGGTCGCGCGCTGTGGGATGACGTTGTGAGTGTCGCCAGCGTGGAGCATGGTGATCGAGAGCACGCCGGTGGTCAGGGGGTCCAGGGTGCGGCTGATGATCGACTGGAAGGCCTGCACCAGCTGGCCGGCGGCGACCACAGGATCGACGCAGGTGTGCGGCCATGCGGCGTGGCCGCCGCGGCCCTCGACCGTGATGTCCCAATAGTCGGAGGAGGCCATCTGGGCGCCCGGGCGGATGCCGAAGTGGCCCTGCGGGATGCCCGGCATGTTGTGCAGGCCGTAGACCTCGTCGCAGGCGTAGCGCTCGAAGAGGCCGTCGTCGATCATCGCCTTGGCCCCGGCCCCGCCCTCCTCGGCGGGCTGGAAGATGAAGCAGAGCTGCCCTGAGAAGTCGCGGTTCTCGGCCAGGTAGGCGGCGGCGCCCAGAAGCATGGCGGTATGGCCGTCGTGGCCGCAGGCGTGCATCACGTTCTCGTGCACGGACTTGTAGGCCAGGTCGTTGGCCTCGTGGATCGGCAGAGCGTCCATGTCGGCGCGCAGGCCGATCATGCGCGCCCTGTCGCCGCCTTCTCCGGTCAGCAGGCCGACCACCCCGGTCTTGCCCAGGCCCTCGTGCACCTCGAGCCCGAAGCCGCGCAGCTTCTCGGCGACGAAGGCCGCCGTGCCGACCTCCTCGTAGCGCAGCTCGGGGTGCCGATGGATGTGGTGGCGCCAGCCTCTGGCCTCCTCCGCCAGGGCCTTGATCCGGTTCGAGATCGTCATGCTCCGCTCCGCTGTCGTGACCGGCCGGTACCATGGCTGAGCGGGCGGCGCGGGGCAATGAGGGAGAGTCGTTCCGGAGGGGCGAAGGCGGTGTGCCCCCCTCACCCTCCCACAGCGCTCACGCGCTGCGGGTCCCTCTCCCTCCAGGGGAGAGGGACTTTTGGCCGCGCACCCATTTCCCTCTCCCGCGGGGAGAGGGAGGGGCCCGACGCGAAGCGTTGGGAGGGTGAGGGGGCGTTGTCAGGCCCGCTTCCGCGCCCGGCCTATCTCCGCCGTGACCAGGCCCTTGCGGCGGTCCGCCTCGCGGCGGGCGGGGTCGCGCTCGGCCGGGGGGCCGTAACCGCCGCCGCCGGGGAGTTCCAGGATCAGGGTCCGGCCGGCCGGGACGATCTGCTTGCCCTTGGCCTTGAGGGGACGGCCGTCGGAGAGCGCGATGCGGCCGGGCGCGCCGGGCGCGCCGCCGTGGCGGCCGCGGGCCGGATGGTCGATGCGGTCGAAGAGCGCGAAGACGGCGAAGGGCGCGCCCTGGGCGTGGCCGATCTCGATCACCTGGCCGAGGCCGCCGCGCCGCCGCCCGGCGCCGCCGGAATCGGGCCGGTACTCCTTGCGGTGATAGAGGACGGGGGCGACGGTCTCGGTGATCTCGACCGGCGTGTTGCGCACCCCCGAGGGAAAAGCCGTGGCCGAGAGGCCGTCGCCGCCCGGGCGGGCGCCGGCACCGCCGGAGTGGAAGATGGTCACCGAGAAGGGCGTCGCCGATCCGTAGTCGGTCTCGCCGACGATGCCGCGGCCGCCGGAGAGCATGGGGTTCCAGAGGCTGGAGCTGCCCTCGGCGGGGGCGCAGCCCGGCAGGGCCTGCTCCAGGCAGCCGAGCACCACGTCGGGCAGCATCTGGCCGGTGACGTGGCGCACGTTGACCGCCGCCGGACGCGGGGCGTTGAGGATCGAGCCCTTGGGCGCGGTCACCCGGATCGGCGCCAGGGAGCCGGCGTTGTTGGGGATCTGCGCCCCCAGGACGCAGCGGACTCCGAAGGAGGCATAGGCCTGGGTGTAGGTCAGCGGCACGTTGACCCCGAAGGCCGACATGGCCGAGGAGCCGGAGAAGTCGAGGTCGAGACCGTCGGCGCCCAAAGTCATCAGCGCCCGCAGGGTCACCGGGCGGTCGTAGCCGTCGACGGTCATGGCGTTCTCGTAGACCCCGGCAGGCAGGGCGCGGATCTCGGCCAGCATGGCGTCGCTCGAGGCAGTGAGGATGTGCGCGCCAACCGCGTCGAGGCTCTCCAGGCCGAACTCGGCCATCATCTCGGCCAGGCGCCGGGCGCCGACCTCGTTGCTGACCGCCAGGGAATAGAGGTCGCCGACGACCTGGTCCGGCTCGCGGACGTTGGCGCGGACGATCTCCAGCAGGGAGTCCTCGGCCGTACCGGCGCGGAACAGGGGCAGCGGCGGGATGCAGAGCCCTTCCTCGAAGACCTCGCCGGCGTCGGGGCCGAAGCCGCTGCCGCCGATGTCGACGACGTGCACCGTGGAGGCGAAGAGCGCGACCAGGCGGCCGCCGTGGAAGGCGGGGCTGACCACGGTGAAGTCGAAGAGATGCCCGGTGCCGAGCCAGGGATCGTTGGTCACGTAGGCGTCGCCCGGCGCCATGGTCTCCGCCGGGAAGCGCCGCAGGAAATGGCCGACCGAGGCCGCCATGGCGTTGACGTGGCCCGGCGTGCCGGTGACCGCCTGTGCGAGCATGCGGCCCTGAAGGTCGAAGATCCCGGCCGAGAGGTCGCCGGCCTCGCGCACCGTGGTCGAGAAGGCGGTGCGGATCAGGGCCTGGGCCTGCTCCTCGACGATGGAGATCAGGCGGTCCCAGGCGACCTGGCGGCGCAGGCCCTCGGAGACCGCGGCGGTGGCCGCGCCGCGCCGCTCCAACAGGAGGGCACCCCCGGTCCCGACGCGGGCCCGATAGCCCGGCGCGACCAGGGTCGTGGTCTGGTCCTCGACGATCACCGCCGGGCCAGCGACCTCCGCGCCCGCGGCGAGCTCGATCCGCCGGTGGACCGCCGCCGCCACGACCTCGCCGCCGAGCAGGCGCAGGCGGCGGCGGCCGATGGCCCCTGCTTCCGAGGCCGCAGACGTATCCGCCGCCACGGGCACCACCGGGGCCGGCGCGCTCAGGGTCAGCGACCAGGTCAGGACTTCGATCTCCAGCCCCGGCACGCTGCGGCCGTACTGCGCCTGGTAGGCGGCCTCGAAGGCCCGGCGCAGGGTCTCGGCGTCGGCGGCCGTCAGCTCGGTATTGGGCAGGGTCACCTTGATCTCATGGCCTTGACCGACGTAGCGGACGTAGGCGTGGCGCTCGGCCTCGAGCGGCCCCTCCGGGGCGCCGAGGCGGACCACGGCCTCGGCCTCAACGGCCATCTCCGCGAAGAGCGCGTTGAGCGCCGCCGCGTCGAAACCGGCGAGCCGGGTGTAGCGGCTGCGCACCACCTCGTAGGCGATGGGCGCCAGGAGGAAGCCAATGGCCGAGCCGACCCCGGCGTCGGTCGGCACGATCACGCGGGCGATGCCCAGCTTCTCGGCCAGGCGTGCGGCGTGCAGGGGCGCCGCGCCGCCGAAGGCGATCAGGGTGCGGGCCGCGACCTCCTTGCCGCGCTCCACGGCGTGGACCCGGGCGGCCGAGGCCATGGCCTCGTCGACGATCTCGGCCACAGCCTCGGCGGCGGCGGGAGCGTCAAGATCGAGGCCCGCGCCGACGCCACTTTCCAGGGCGGCCGCGGCGGCGTCCCTATCCAGGGTCATGCGGCCGCCGGCGAAGCCCTCGGGGTCGAGCCTTCCGAGCAGGAGGTCGGCGTCGGTCACCGTCGGCGACCTGCCGCCGCGGCCGTAGCAGGCCGGCCCCGGCTCGGCACCCGCGCTCTCGGGCCCGACCGCCACCCGGCCCAGGGAATCGACCCGGGCGATCGAGCCGCCGCCGGCGCCGATCTCGACCATCTCGACGACCGGGATCTTCACCGGCAGGCCGCTGCCCTTCATGAAGCGGTGGGCGCGGTCGATCTCGAAGCTGCGCGAGAGCTGCGGCCGGCCCCCGTCGATCAGGCAGATCTTGGCGGTGGTGCCGCCCATGTCGAAGGACAGCACCCGGTCCTCGCCCAGGCTGCGCGCGATGTGGCAGGCCAGAATCGCGCCCCCGGCCGGCCCGGACTCGACCAAGCGGATCGGAAAACGCGCCGCGGTCTCCAGGGTGACCAGGTTGCCGCCCGAGGTCATGACCAAGCAGGGGCAGGCGAAGCCCGCCGCCTCCAGGCGCACCGCGATCTCCGCCAGGTAGCGCGCCATCAGGGGCCGGACGTAGGCGTTGGCGCAGGTCGTCGACTGGCGGTCATACTCGCGCACCTCGGGGCAGACCTCGGAGGCCAGGGTGACCGGCAGCCCGGGATGGACGGCCCGGAAGATCTCGGCGATGCGGCGCTCGTGCTCCGGGTTGGCGTAGCCGTGCAAGAGGCCGACCGCCAGGCTCTCGACCCCCTGGCGCTCGAACTCCGGCAGCCAAGCCTCGACCGAGGCCTCGTCCAGCGGGGCCAGCACCCCGCCGCGCCAGTCGCAGCGCTCGCGCACCGGCCAGCGCAGGTCGCGCGGCACCAAGGGCGCCGGCCGCTCGGCCTCCAGGTCGTACTGGGCGAAGCGGTTCTCGTAGGCCATCTCCAGGGAGTCGCGATGGCCCTCGGTGACGATCAGCGCGGTCTTCGCGCCCTTGCGCTCGATCAGGGCGTTGGTCGCCAGGGTCGTGCCGTGCAGGATCAGCCCGACGTCGCCCGGTGCCGTGCCGGTCTCGCTCAGCACCCGCGCGATGCCGGCGAGGAAGCCCTCGGCCGGCTGGGCCGGCGTGGTCAGAACCTTGGCGGTGTGCAGCCGGCCGTCCCTCTCCAGGGCGATGTCGGTGAAGGTGCCGCCGATATCGACCGCCAGACGTGCCTGCGCCCCTGACATGACCGCGCTCCCGAGTCCCTCTCGGAGTCGACTCTAGCGCGGCGCGGGCGCCTGTCGAGCCGCCGCCCTAGACCGGCTTGCGCGCGACCGCATAGACCGCGCCGGTCTCGATCCCGGCGACGCCTTCGAGGCGCAGCCGCGCCAGGTTCGCCTCACGGACCTTGCGGGCCTCCTCCGCCGAGAGCAGGTCGATGGTCGCGCGGAAGCCGGAGCCGAGGGCGATGGTCCACCAGTCCTCGACCTTGGACAGCGGCTGGACCCCCGCCTCCGCCGTCACCTCCGGGGCGGCCGCCCCGCCCTCCAGGAACAGACGGGTCACCGCCTCCGGCTCGGTGATCCGGGTCCAGGGCCGGAAGTCGTTGACGAGGTCCGGCCGGAAAAAGCGGACCGCGTCCCAGAAGGTGCGGCTGCCGGGCTCGAAAGCCTCGGTGCCCCAGGTCGTGACCGCAAGGCGCCCGCCCGGCCGGACCAGTCGCCAGAGCCTGGCGATCTGGGCCTCCATGTCGGGGGCGAAGAAGAGGGCGAAGACGCAGACCACGGCGTCGAAGCTGGCGTCCGGGAAACCGAGATCGGTCATGTCGCCGTAGCGGAACTCGGCGTTGCCCAGGCCGAGCCTTGCGGCCTTGATCCGCGCCCGCTCCAGCAGGGCCTCGGCCAGGTCGACGCCGATCACCCGGCCCTCGGGCCCGACCGCGCGGGCCGCGGGCAGCGCCGAGGCGCCGGCGCCGCAGCCGACGTCCAGCACGCGGTCGCCCAACGCAGGAGCCAGGCGCTCCACAGTTCGGTCGCCGATACGGTCCCAGAAGGCCAGCGGCGGTTCGTCGAAGTGATCGGCGGCGGCGTTGTAGGTCGCGGCCGCCCTTGCCTTGGCTGCGTCGAGGCAATCCAGCATGTCTTTCGTCTCCTTGAGGCGCGCAGCGCCGTGGCGCGGCGGGTTCAGACGAAGTAGGCGCCGGGCAGGTCCAGGACCGGGGCCGGTTCCGGCGCCGCCGGCGGCAGGCCGAGCCGCCGGTTGGCCGGCAGCGCGACGTCGATCAGCTTGGGCCTGGGTAGGTTCAGGCCGTTCATCAGGTCGACGTAGTCCCGGACGCAGCCGACCTGGAGCCGCGGGTTGAAGGCGCGCTCCTCGCCGATGGTGCTGACCGAGTCGCCCTTGTAGTCGTGGCCCGGAAAGACCAGGGTCTCGTCCGGCAGGCGAAGCAGTCTGCCGAAGATCGACTCGTACTGGGCGGCGGGATCGCCGCCTTGGAAGTCGGTCCGTCCGGTGCCGCGGATGAAGAGCGTATCGCCGGTCAGCACCCGGCCGCCCAGAAGGAAGCTGTAGGAGTCGGGGGTATGTCCCGGCGTGTGCAAGGCCCGCAGGGTGATGCCGTCGAGGTCGATCACCTCCCCGTCTGCGACCCGCAGGGAGACCAGCTCGGCCTCGGTTTCCCGGCCCATGACGGTCATGCAGTCGGTGCATTGGGAGAGCCGCCCGGCGCCGGTCACGTGGTCGGCATGCAGGTGGGTGTCGATCGCCATCACCAGGGAGAGCCTGAGCTCCTCGAGCAGCGTGAGATAGCGATCGACCTGCTCCAGCACTGGATCGACCAGGCAGGCCTCGCCGCCCTGCCGGCTGGCGATCAGGTAGCTGTAGGAGCAGGAGCCCTGGTGGAAGAGCTGACGGAAGATCATCTTTCGGAGTCCTCATCCGGCCGGAACCGGGACCTTCGGCGCCCCGGCTCCGGCCGCGTCTCTTGCCGTGGCTAGCGCACTTCCCGATCAGACGCCTTCGCGTCTGGCCGGGAGTCGTGCGCTATGACTCTGAAGGTAGGCCATGACATCCGGTCAGATGGATCGCGAAGCGATTCCATCTGACCGGATAATGCCCTAGTGTCCCGATTCTGAAATTCGCAAGAGCGAATTTCGGAATCAAAGGGACACTATCTCATTGAATCTAGTGTGATTCAGCTTCCAAAGCTCGGCACATGAAATGTGCCGAACTTCGAAACCATCACACTAGAGCTTCAGGTCCCGGGGCACGGGACCGTCGAGCGCGGCCTGCGGCCCGGCGGCCTTGGGCAGGTCGTCGGCCGCGCCCCACTCCGCCCAGGAGCGGTCGTAGCTGCGCACCCGCGGGAAGCCGAGCAGCCGCAGGGCGAAGTAGGAATGGGCCGCGGCCTTGCCGTTCTGACAGTGCACCGCGACGTTCTTCTCCCGGGTCACGCCCTGCGCCGCGAAGTGCGCGACGAGCTCGGCGGCTGGCTTCAGGGTCCCATCCTCGGCGAGGTTCTGCTTCCAGGGGATGCTCCGCGCCCAGGGGATGTGGCCCGCCCGGAAGAGCTTGGGCGGACGCACGTCGATGACCACGGTCGCCGGATCACTGCGGTGATCGAGCAGCCACTCGGCGGTGGCCAGGCGCCGCGGCGTGATCGTCAGGCCGAAGGTCCGGGCCTCGAAGACGGGGACCCGGTCGCTGACCTCGCGGCCTTCCGCCTGCCACTTGGGGAAGCCGCCGTTCAGGACCGCGGCCTTGCGATGCCCGAAGTACTCGAGCATCCAGAACAGCCGGGCGGCGTGGAACCCGCCCTTGTCGTCGTAGAGCACGACCTTCGAGGTCCGGTCGATGCCCAGCGCTCCGAGTTTGGCGGCCAGGACCTCGGCCGGCAGCAGGGTGCCCTCGACATGGCTCTCGGGATCGATCACCGCGTCGGCGGAGAGGTGCAGGGCCTGCGGGATGTGCCCGGCGTCATAGGCCGCCTTCGGTCGCACGTCGAGGATCCGCAAGTCCGGGTCGACCGGCCCGGTGGGATCGTCGAGCCAGGCCGCCAGCTCATGCGTCTCCACCAGGAGCTGCGGGTTGGGGTAGTCCTCCGTCCAGGCGGGTCGTGCCGCCGTGGCGACGAGGAGCAGGCCGGCCAGGGCCGGCGCAAGGATTTTGGCATTCATCGTCTCTTGTTCCTGTATTCCGGGCGCTGCGGCCGGACCTCCGGTCGCAAAGGCCCATCTTGATGTGAGCGCCGCCGACCCCGCCCGGGGGCTCGCCTTCGACGTTTGGGGATCGAGGGCAGGGCTGTCAAAGCTTGGGCGGGGCGAGCGGCCGGCATCCCGCGCGGCGGCGCCTTACGCCGGCTGCGGGACGATCCGCATGTAGGGCTTGGGCGCGGTCCAGCCCTCCGGGAAGCGCTGCCTGGCCTCCTCCTCGCCGACCGCGGGCACGATGATGACGTCCTCGCCGGAACGCCAGTTCACCGGGGTCGCGACCTTGTGGCGGGCGGTGAGCTGCAGGGAATCCAGGACGCGCAGGATCTCGTCGAAGTTGCGCCCGGTGCTCATCGGATAGGTCAGCATCAGCTTGATCTGCTTGTCCGGCCCGATGACGAAGACCGAGCGGACCGTGGCGTTGTCCGCGGCCGTGCGTCCGGCCGCGCCGCCGGCGGTCTCCGCCGGGAGCATGCCGTAGAGCTTCGCGATGCGCAGCTCTGTATCGCCGATCAAGGGATAGTTGGGCGCGGTCCCGGTGGTCTCCTCGATGTCCTGCGCCCAGCGCTCGTGGTCGGCGACCGGGTCGACGCTCAGGCCCAGGATCTTGCAGTTCCGCTTTTCGAACTCCGGCTTCAGCTTCGCCATGTAGCCCAGTTCGGTGGTGCAGACCGGCGTGAAGTCCTTGGGGTGCGAGAAGAGGACGCACCATCCCTCGCCGATAAAGTCGTGGAAGGAAATCGCACCTTGGGTCGTCTCGGCCGTGAAGTCCGGGGCCGGGTCGTTGATCTGAAGAGTCATGCCTCGCTCCCTTAACGAAGATGTGAACCTGACTTGAATCCGGTTCGGCAGGCCGCTCCCATCCCCCGATGGCGCTGGACCGCCTGCGCCGCTTGGCGCCCGCGGCCCGGAGCGGCCTGCCGGCCCGCTGCTCTACTGCGGGCCGGAAAGAGAGTCCTGAAGAAAACCGACCGTTTTCCTGAAGGGCGCGAATTGGGCGCCCGGTCGAAGCGGGCAGCCCTCGGCAATGAGGGCTCCCCGCGATCGTCGCGGCCGGCCCGGCCTTACCACAGGCGGGCCTTGGGGCTGGGGTGAACCGAAGCCTGAACGTTGGCGCAGCTGTAGGGCGGGCAGCCGCCGTTGAACTGGGTGAGCTGCGCCTCGAGAACCTCGGGATCGTCGGAGGCCGGCCCGTGGTCGCGCAGCACGATGTGGATCTCGGCATTGGGCCTGATCGGATTGGCGCGCTCCGCGTTCGGCACCTGGTCCTCGCCGTCCGGCAGCTCGCCGTAGTCCACCTGGGCCGCGAAATTGGCCTGTCCGTAGGCGTCGGTCACGCGGCCCGCGGCAAAGAACACGCCGACCTCGGCCGCGGCGTTGCCGAGATCCTCGGCCCCGCAGTCGTAGGGGGTGAAGCAGGCGCGCGGCCGGTTGAAGACCACCCACCAGGCAGTGTAGGGCGCCTCGGGCGCAAGCGCGGTCGTGTCGAAGGTGAAGCCGACTCCGGTCCTGGTCCGGACCAGGTGCGAGGTCCCGTCGACCTCGGCCAGCGAGCCGTCCGGCAGGGCCGGAAAGGCGCCGACCGGCGCAACGCTGACGCTCTGCTTGCCGAAGCGCACGTGCCGGATGCCGTCTTCGGCCGCCGCTGCCCCCGGTAGGGACGCGACGGATATGAGGCCTGCGAGGCCGAGGGACAGGATTTGTCGATGCAACACGGATTTCTCCTTTCAATTGATGATCCTGGTGTTCGCGGTGCTTTGCCGGCGGCGGCCCGCTGGGGCGCGGCGGCAAGAGGGCGCTCTAGTAGCGGCGCTCGGGCGCGGAGACCTGATGCTTTTCGACTGTTTTTCTGAGGACGCCGGCCTGTGACTTTTGCCACCTCCCGCCTTGAACGGGGCGGCTAAACACCCCTCAAATCGGGGATTTGCCGCAGTGCTCCGGCAACTAACGTCCCCGGACCGCGAAACCGGAAAGGAAACGAAGCCTCCGAGGCCGCAGGCCGTGCCCCTGCGCAGCGGCTTCAAGGGAGAAACAGTGCAAGACTTCACGCTCGGAATCTGGCAGGTCGACCCGCTGGGTCGGCGGCTGACCCACACCCAGGACCAGACGCGCCCGCCGGTCCGCTTGTCCAACAAGGCCAACGGCGTGCTTCTGACCCTGGTCGAGGCGGGGGGCCAGGTCGTCACCCGCGACAGCCTGATGGACAGCGTTTGGCCTGACGTCGTCGTCGGCGAGGAGGTCCTGACCCACGCCGTCGCCGAGCTCCGCCGGGCCCTGGGCGACAAGCCGCGGCGGCCGAGCTACATCGAGACTGTGCACAAGGCTGGCTACAGGCTCCTGGCGCCGGTCACCCGCGGCAGGGGCGCGGAACGGCACTGCAGCGCCGACCTTGCCGAGCGCCATTCAGCCGCCGGCCGTGGCGACGAGCGGCCGAACGGGCATCCGTCGACTTCGGCCGCCGCGCTGCCGGTTGCCGTGCCGAGCGTCGGGACCGCCATCCGGTTCGACCAGGACCGGCTGTCCGGAACGCGCGAAAGCGCCGGGCCGTCGCTCCGCGGCAACCTGCTCGGCCACAAGCGGTCGATCGCCGTCCTGCCCTTCGCCGACATGACCGGCGATCCGGCCCTGGCCCAGATCGGCGACGGCATGGTCGAGGACATCATCACCGAATGCGCGCGCTTCCACAGCCTGGTCGTCGCCGCCCGCAGCGCCAGCGCCGCCTATCGGGACCGGGCCGTCGACCCGGTCGAGGCGGGGCGCGACCTCGAGGTCGACTACCTTCTCCGAGGCAGCCTGCGGCGGCTTGGCCCGGGTCTGCGGATCAACGTGCAGCTGGTCGAAGTCCGGACCGGCGCCCACCTCTGGGCCGAGCGCTTCGACCGCCGCCTCGAGGAGATCTTCGAGGTCCAGGACGAGATCATCGGACGGATCGTCGCCACCCTGTCGGACCAGATTTCCTGCGCCCTTCTGCAAGAGGTCAGGCGGCGCCCTCTGCCCGACTGGCAGGCCTATGACCACTACATGATGGCCCGCCGCTATTCCCAGCTGCCGCGCACTGCCGAGCACGTGGGCCGGGTCCTTGACTTCGCGCAGCGGGCGGTCGCCGCGGACCCGCAGTTCGCGCCGGGCTACGGCATGCTGGCCAATGCCTATCGCTGGCTCGCGGTCCTGACCGACGCGGGGGATGCCGCCAAGCTGCGCTGGGCCTACCAACGCGCCCGCGACTGCGCCCTCAAGGCCTCGGAGCTCGACCCCAACGACCCGGAGACCCTGCGCTCGCTCGGTTGGAGCTACCTGGCCTGCCGGAACTACGCGGAGGCCGAACGCTTCCTCGCGCGCTCCCATGCGATGAGCCCCCATGACGGCGACGTCGCGATGAGCTGGACCACCGCCCTCTCCTATCTCGGCCGGCCGGAGGAAGCCACCGAGCTGGCGCAGCGGACGATGCAAAAGACGCCCGAGCATCCGGACTACTATCTCTTCGACCTCGGCGAAGCGCTGTTCTTCGCCGGCCTGGACGAAAAGGCGGTCGAGTTCTTCGAGCGCGTCCCGGACGACGAGCTGGACGAGAGCATCGTCGTCGTCATCGCCGCCCTGGCCCACAGCGGCCGCAGGGACGCAGCGCAAAGGCATGCCGCCCACTACCTCGAGGATCTCGGAAAGCGCTGGGCGGGCGACCCGCGGGCCGGCGCCGCCGAGCGTATCGCCTGGGAGTTCGAGTTCCGCCACGTCTACAGCCGACCCCAGGACATCGCGCGCCTGCGCGCCGGGCTTTGCCTGGCCGGCCTGCCGATCTGAGGGCCGGGCTCTCTGCACCGAGAGGCGTTGGCTCTGCCACGGACACGCCGGCTTCCTCGTCGGGAATGGGACCGGACCGCCGCCGTCTACCGGGAGGCAGCGTCGCCATCTTGGAAGCGGGAGGGCGGCCGCCTATGCTCGGCCGCGACGAAGCAGGATTCGGAGACGGCCTCATGTCCCAATACGAGATTCCCTTCACGGCGCTGGTGGAGAGCCTGCCGGCGACGGTGCCCTTCGTCGGGCCGGAGGCGATCGAGCGCCAGCGGGGCCGGAGCTTCCGGGCGCGGATCGGCGCCAACGAGAGCGCCTTCGGGGTCTCGCCCAAGGCCGCCGCGGCGATGCGCGAGGCGGTCGACCGGGTCTCCTGGTACGGCGATCCGGAGAGCTTCGACCTGCGCCGGGCCCTGGCCGCCGAGCACGGCGTGGCCAGGGAGGAGATCTGCGTCGGCGGCGGCATCGACGAGCTGCTCGGCCTGGTGGTCCGCATGACCGTGACGCCGGGCACGCCGGTGGTGACCTCGCTGGGCGCCTATCCGACCTTCAACTACCACGTCGCCGGCTTCGGCGGCCGCCTGGTGAAGGTGCCCTATGTCGAGGACCGGGAGGATCCGGAGTCCCTGCTGTCCGCCGTCAGGAAAGAGGCCGCGCCCCTGGTCTATCTGGCGAACCCGGACAACCCCATGGGGACCTGGCAGGAGACCGGTGTCGTCGCCGACTTCATCGCGGCCCTGCCGCAGGGCTGCCTGCTGGTGCTGGACGAGGCCTACATCGAGTTCGCGCCCCGAGGCCTGGCGCTGCCGATCGACACCGGCGACCCCCGGGTCATCCGCATGCGCACTTTCTCCAAGGCCCATGGCATGGCCGGCGCGCGCATCGGCTACGCCATCGCGCATCGGGAGCTGATCACCGGCCTCAACAAGATCCGCAACCACTTCGGGCTCAACCGCATCGCCCAGGCGGGCGCTTTGGCGTCGCTGGGCGACCGGGATTTCATCGCGCAGGTCGTGGGCCAGGTCGAGGAAGGCCGCCAGGACTATTACGCCCTGGCCGGACGCCTGGGCGTCTCGGCGATTCCCTCGGCGACCAATTTCGTCGCCATCGACGTCGGCTCCGGCGAGCGCGCCCGGGCGATCCTCAAGGCCCTGCAGGACGACGACGTCTTCATCCGCATGCCGGGCGTGCCGCCGCTCGATCGCTGCATTCGGGTCTCGGTCGGCCAGCCCGAGGAACGCGCCCTCTTCGCCGCCGCCTTCGAGAAGGTCCTCGGGCGACTGCCGGGCTGAGGCGGAGAGACGGCAGCACCCGCCTTGTCCTGTCCGATGCCCGGCGATGCGTCCGGCATCAAGACGGCCAGCACCTAAGGCAGCTGGGAGACGATGTCGCGGAGCTGGTCTTCCGGGAAGGCCTGCAACGTCGTCGTGCGCACGTTGCCCAGGGATCCGAGCGTCAGGGCGAACTTGGCCGCCGTCTCGGCATCCGGGAACTCGGTCATCGCGACGATGTCGTGGGCACCCATGGTCAGATAGAGATTGCCCATCGTGCCGCCCAGCTTCTCGGCGAGCACCCGGACGCCGTCGATGCGCCTCGGCGACTCCTTGATCGCCTTGATCCCTTGTTCGGTGTAGTTCACGAGCATGATGAAGGTTGCCATTTCACGTCTCCTGGCTAGGTCCTTGCCGTCCATTGATGCCCCTTGGGGCGCTCGGCCCGGGCCGGGGCCGCCATCCGAGCGGACCCGCTGCGCAAGGTGTCGCGGGCCTTCCGCGCCCACTCAGGACAACAGAAGGCCGCGCCGCGATCACTGATTCAGGTCAGGTGTCGGAGCGTCCGCCGAGGCGAAGGTCCGTGCGACGGCTGACGGACCTAATAGGCCGAGAGCACCTCGCGCAGGATGCCGCAGATCTCGTCGACGTGGGCGCGCTCGGCGACCAGGGGCGGCGAGACGATGCCGGAATCGCCGGTGAACTTGATGTGCATGCCGCGGGCGAAAAGCCGCTTGGTCGCGTCGTAGCCGCGCACGCCCGGGACGCCGTCGGGCGCCAGCTCGACCCCGGCCAGCAGGCCGTAGCCGCGGATGTCGGCGACCACCGGGATGTCCTGCAGGTCGAAGACCGCCGCCTGGAAGTAGGGCGCCAGCTCGGCGGCCCGCTCGAAGAGGCCCTCGCGCTGGTAGATGTCCTGCACCGCGATTCCGGCGGCGCAGGCGGCCGGATGGCCGGAGTAGGTGTAGCCGTGGAAGAGCTCGACCGAGCGCTCCGGCGCGGCGTTGACCACGGTGTCGTAGATCTTCTCGTCGACCGCGACCGCGCCCATGGGCTGGGCACCGTTGGTCAGGGCCTTGGCCATGGTCATCATGTCCGGCCGGACCCCGAAGCTCTGCGCCGCGAAGGCCTCGCCGGTGCGCCCGAAGCCGCAGATCACCTCGTCGAAGACCAGGAGGATGCCGTGCTGGTCGCAGATCTCGCGCAGGCGCTCCAGGTAGCCCACGGGCGGCACCAGGACACCGGTCGAGCCGGCGATGGGCTCGACGAAGCAGGCCGCGATGGTGTCGCCGCCGAAGGTCTCGACCGCGCGCTGCAGGTCCTCGGCCAGCTCCGCGCCCGTCTCGGGCTGGCCCTGGGCGAAGCGGTTCTCCTCCAGCCAGGTGTGGCGCATGTGGAAGACGCCGGGCATGACCGCCGGGAAGGCGTGGCGGTTCTTGATCATGCCGCTCAGGGACACGCCGCCGATGTTGACCCCGTGGTAGGCCCGTTCGCGGGAGACGAAGCGGCTGCGCTGGCCCTCGCCGCGGGCCAGGTGATAGGCCTGGGCGATCTTGATCGCGCTGTCGACCGCCTCGGAGCCGGAGTTGGCGAAGAAGATCCGGTTCAGGCCCTCGGGCGTGATCCGGGCGATCCGGCTGGCGAGCTCGAAGGACAGCGGGCTGGCGACCTGGAAGTGCGGGGAGTAGTCGCATTCCAGCAGCTGGGCGTGGACCGCCTCGGCGATCTCGGGCCGGCCGTGACCGGCGGCGACGCAGAACAGGCCGGAGGAGGCGTCGATCAGCTTCTCGCCCTTGTGGTTCCAGTAGTAGACGCCCTCGCCGCGGACCAGGAGTCGGGGATCCGCCTTGAAGTCCCGGTTGGCCGTGAAGGGCAGCCAGTGGTGCTCGAGGGTGTTCGTCGCCTGCTGCATCTCGGTCGCTCCCGACATACCGCCTCCGTCGCCTTTCCCGGGGAAAGGCGCTGCGGCTTGTTCTGCGCAAAACGGAAGCGTAGGCTGGGCCACTGGCCCAACCCTAGGGCCAGATCGGAGGATTGATTAGGTCCAGGAACTGCGGGGGTTCCAGGGAATGCGGGATTCGCTGTTCCATCTGGAGCGGGTCGAGAGCGTCAGCGTGCAGTCGCAGATCCGCGAGCTGCTGGTCTCGGCGATCCTGAACGGCCAGTTGCGCGGCGGCGAGCCCCTGCCCTCGAGCCGCAGGATGGCCAAGATGCTGGGCTGCTCGCGCAACACCGTGGTCCTGACCTACCAGAGCCTGGTCGACGACGGCTACCTGACCGCGCGGGAACGCAGCGGCTTCTTCGTCAGCCCGGAGATCCTGGAGGGCCGCGCCGCGACCCTGCCGCCCCCGGTCCAGGCGGCCGGCAGCCGGCCGGCCTGGCGCCGGCGCTTCCGGGTCCGGCCCAGCGGCCAGGAGAACATCGAGAAGCCCTTGGACTGGACCTCCTATCCCTTTCCCTTCATCTACGGCCAGGTCGACCAGAGCCTCTTTCCCATCGCCGCCTGGCGGGACTGCCAGCGGCGAGCTCTGGGCCGGCGCGGCATGGACGCCTGGACCAGCGACACCCGGGGCAGCGACGATCCCCTGCTGGTCGAGCAGGTCCGCAGCCGCCTGCTGCCGCGCCGCGGGATCCTGGCGAGCGACGACCAGATCCTGATCACCCTGGGCGCCCAGAACGCGCTCTACATCCTGGCCAGCCTGCTGGTCACGGAGCGCAGCACGGTGGCGATCGAGGACCCGGGCTATCCGGACCTCAGGAACATCCTGCGCCTGCGCACCGACCAGGTGATCCCGATCCGGGTCGACCGCCACGGCCTGGTGGTCGACAAGCGCCTCAACGTCTGCGACGCGGTCTACGTCACGCCAAGCCACCAGTTTCCGACCACCGTCACCATGCCGATCGAGCGGCGGACGGCCCTGCTGCGCCGCGCCGCCGATCGCGACTTCCTGATCATCGAGGACGACTACGAGCCGGAGACCAACTACGTCAGCGATCCGACTCCGGCGCTGAAGTCGCTCGACACCCAGGACCGGGTGATCTACGTCGGCAGCCTCAGCAAGACCATCTTCCCCGGCCTGCGCCTGGGCTACCTGGTGGCGGCGCCGGAGCTGGTCGCCGAGGCCCGAGCGCTGCGCCGCCTGATGCTGCGCCATGCGCCCAACAACAACCAGCGCACCACCGCCCTGTTCCTGGCCGAGGGCCACCACGACACCCTGGTGCACCGGCTGCAACGGATCTATCGGGCGCGCTGGCAGACCCTGGGCGAGGCCCTGGCCCGTCACCTGCCGGAGTCCAGCCAGATGCCGACCTTCGGCGGCAGCGCCTACTGGGTCCGCGCGCCGGAGGGGGTCGACGCGGAGGCGCTGGCCGAGGCGGCCCGCGCCGAGGGCGTGCTGATCGAGCCCGGCCGGGTCTGCTTCTTCTCCCAGGACGCGCCGCGCAACCACTTCCGCCTCGGCTTCTCCTCGATCCCGCAGGAGCGGATCGCGCCGGGCATCGAGCGCCTGGCCGGGGTGATCCGCCGGCTGCAGAGGGATGCGGCCTAGATCGGGCGCTGGGCCCAACGTCGAAGTTCGGTCAAGATCGGCTCTCAAGCTGACGGCGATCGAACTGCAACCGGAGACGAGCCGGCATGGCATCACCGAAGGTACTGCTCTTCGACCTCGGCGGCGTCCTGGTCGACTTTGCCGGCCTGCGGGAGTTTCCGGCGCTTCTCGAGGACGCGCCGCCGTCCAGTGAGATACGACGCCGTTGGGAGGGCTCGGCGGCCATGGCCGGCTTTCAGCGGGGCGAGATCTCGACCGCCGAGTTCGCCCGCATTTTCTCGGCCGAATGGGGACTCGTGCTCGACACGGAGGCCTTCATCGCGCTGTTCCGGTCCTGGAACCGGGCGGCCTTCGACGGCGCCCACGCGCTCCTGGCCCGCCTGCGCCCGCGCTTCACGCTCGCCTGCCTCAGCAACACCAACGAGGTCCATTGGGAGGACATCCTCGACGGCCACGGCCTGCGGTCCTGCTTCGACCACCACTACGCCTCCCATCTTCTCGGGATGCTCAAGCCGGACCCGGAGATCTACGGCTTCGTCGCCCAAGACCTCGGGCGGGCCGTCTCCGAGATCGTCTTCTTCGACGACGGCCCGGACAACGTCGAGGGCGCGCGCGCCGCGGGCATGGAGGCTCATCAGGTCGAAGGCATCGCCGACCTGGAAGCCACGTTGGCGGCGCGGGGCCTGCTGGACGCCGAGCCGGACCGGCTGACAAGGCCGGCCCCGCCTCGGCCGTGACAGGCCGGAAGGCTGTGCCATTCCGGTTACGGCGTAAAGAAAGCTTGCCATTGGGGGATCTCTGTCGATGTCCGCCCTAGCGAGCCGGCGATATATTGGATCGGGCGGCCCGCGCTCGGTGGAAGACGCCACCAAAGGCCTCCGCCGGTCCTCTACAAAGCTCACAATGCCGTGGGATCATCGCCTCGGCGCAGACTTGTCAGAAGAACTCCATTAGTGTTCCTGCAATCGCGGATGACAGAGAATGAGGCGGATGATCAGTAACAGGTCCCGTAGCCTTGGCTGCACGGCTTGGCTCGCCTTGGCGGCGGGCATCTTCTCGCCCCTTCCCGCCGCGGCGATCGAGGTCGAGGCGCTGGACCGCTACGTCTTCGTCGCCAACCGCGCCTCGTCCGAGATCAGCGTGATCGACGCCCGGGACGACCGGGTGGTCGAGCGGCTCGACCTGGGCCTGACGCCGGACAGCTTTCTCTTGTCCGGCAGCCTGGGCCTGCTGGTCGCCGCCCACGCCGAGGCGCGGCGTCTCAGCATCCTTGACGTGACGAGCCGGCGGGTCGTCGAAGTGATCGAGACCGGCTTCCGGCCAGAGCTGATCCAGCTCAACGGCGACGGCGACCTGCTCGCGGCCGCGGACCCTGAGACGGGTCGGCTGCTGCTGGCCGGCCTGGACGACCCCGACCTGCGGCAGGAAATCGACGGGCTGCCCGCCCCCAGCGACCTGGTCTTCGACCGGGAGGGCGGACGGCTCTTCGTCGCCAGCGGCCGCGAGAGCCGGATCGACGTGGTCTCGCTCGAGCAGGGAGGGGTGACGAAGGTGATCGACCTGGGCGCCGAGCTGCCAGGCATCGCCGACCTGGTCCGGACCCCGGGCGGCGGCATCGCCCTGGCCCTGCACGGCCAGAGCGGCGAGGTCAGCGTCATCGACCTGCCCAAGGCCGAACGGATCGCCAAGCTTCGCGTTCCCGGTCCGGCGCTGCGCGGCTTCCCCTCGGCCAACAGCCAGTTCTTCCTGATCCCCAACGGTTTGGACGGCAGCGTCTCTTCGGTCTCGACCTGGACCCACCGCGAGACCTTCCGGCTGCCGGCGGCGCCGGACGTCCAGGGCGTCAACCTGGGCATGTTCGACACCCTGGGCTTCGCGATCAGCCGCTCCCGTCGCCAGGCCGTCGCCCTGGACCTCCAGGACGGCCGGCGCGACAAGACCCTGGAGCTGCCGGGGACGCCGGAGACCGGCGTCTCCGCCGAAGGCGGCACCAAGCTCTATGTCGCGCTCAGCAGCAGCGACCAGGTCGCCGTCATCGACCTGATGGGGCGCCGGCTGCTGCGCCTGATCGACGGCGTCGGCGAACGGCCCTGGGCCGTCAACCGCGCCGGCGGCCTCAGCTACTGCCATTGAGGTCGTGGGCTCGGCACCGCTGACAGGCGGTCGGGGATGTGCAAACGGCCACCCTCGCCCTTCGACAGGGGGCGCAGCCCGGCGCTACGCGCGGGTGAGGGCGAGCAGTAGCAGAAGCTTCACCTCATGCTGAGCTTGTCGAAGCATGATCACCTGCAAGGGCTCTCTGCCTTTTCGCTGGCTTGCTGGACCCCTGCGAGACGCAGGCCTATTCCGCTGCGTCCGGGTGCTTGGCCTGCTGGTCGAAGAAGGAGGCGGTGGTGGGGAGCTGGGGCAGGGCGATGTCGTAGGCGATGCTGCGGACGCGGCCGGAGCGCGCGCCGCGGACGACCAGGCCCTCGTGGCGGTTCGGCATGGGGTTGGGGGAGAGCGGGACCGCGTCCTCGGCGCTGTAGACCGAGATGAAGAGGGTGCGCGGCCGGGCCGAGCGGTTCGGCGCCGAGCCGTGCAGCAGCCGCGTGTGCATCAGGCAGACCGCGCCGGCCGGCCCGGTGCAGAGCTCGGCCTGAGGCCGGCAGTCGGCGGCGACCGCCTCGGCGACCGCGCCGGTAAATACGCCGTCGTGCCAGAGCCCGTGCAGCGGGCCCCGGTGCGAGCCGGGCAGGACTTCCAGCGCGCCGTTCTCGGCCGTGACCTGGTCGAGCATCAGGAGCGCGGTCACCACGTCGTCGTTGCTGTGCGGGGTGAAGAGGAAGTCCTGGTGCCACTTCACCGCGGTCTGGCCGCCGGGCAGCTTGGCGTTGATCTTGCTGTGGTGGAACTTGACGTTCGGGCCGATCAGCGCGGCGACGCAGTCGGTCATGCGGCTGTCGGCCATGGCCTTGAAGTAGGCCTCGGAGACCTCGACCGGCGCGTTGACGCGGCGCAGCGCGGGAAGTTCGGCGCTGTGGCCGGGCTCCAGGTCGAAGCGCGGCCGGCCGTTGACGGTCTCGCCGTAGGGCGCGTCGTGGTCGCGGCTCTCCTCGACCCAGGCGGCGAAGGTCTCTTGGAGCTCGGACAGGAGCGCGGGCTCGACCGCGTCCTCGACAACGAGGTAGCCCCCGGTCCGGAAAAGCTCGATCTGCGCCGACGTGAGCTGTGCCATGGCCCGTCCTCCCACTGAAGCCTAGCGGAGACGGCCGCGAAAATCCCGCGCGATGCGACGCGGCCGCGCCTTCAGGCGTCGTCGGGCTTGCTGCGGCGCTGCTTCTTGAGCGCGCCGCGGCGGGCCTTGGCCTCCAGGCGGCGCCTCTTAGAGGCCCGGGTCGGGCGGGTCGCCACACGCGGCCGGGGCGGGCGCGCCGCCGCCTGCAGCAGGGCGACCAGGCGAGCGAGGGCATCCTCGCGATTGCGCTCCTGGCCGCGGAAGCGGGCCGCGGTGATCACCAGGATGCCCTCCTTGTTGAGCCGCCGGCCGGCCAGGCGCGCGGCGCGGGCGCGGACCGCCTCCGGCAGGGAGGGGGAGCCGGCGAGGTCGAAGCGCAGCTGGACCGCGGTCGAGACCTTGTTGATGTTCTGGCCGCCCGGGCCGGAAGCGCGGACGAAGCTCTCCTCGATCTCCGCCGGATCGAGTTTGATCCGCTCCGTGATCTTGATCATGCTGAAAGGCCCTTCTTGCCGGCCCGCTTCGGAACCCGATCCATGACCGACGCACAGACCTCGCCCGATTGCCGGATCTATGTCGACGCCGACGCCTGCCCGGTCAAGTCGGAGGTCTACAAGGTCGCCGCGCGCCACGGCGTGCCGGTCCGGGTCGTCTCCAACAGCTTCCTGCGCCTGCCCCCGGACCCGCGGCTCGAGCTGGTCGTGGTCGGCGAGGCGCTGGACGCGGCGGACGACTGGATCGCCGAGCGGGCCGGGCCGAAGGACGTCGTGGTCACCGCCGACGTGCCCCTGGCCAGCCGCTGCGTCAAGGCCGGGGCCTGCGTCATCGCGCCCAACGGCAAGCTCTTCACGCCGGAGTCCATCGGCATGGCGCTGGCGACCCGCAACCTGATGACCGACCTGCGCGAGGCCGGCCAGGTTACCGGCGGGCCAAAGGCCTTTTCGCAGCGCGACCGCTCGGCCTTTCTCTCGGCCCTGCACGAGGCCATCGAGCGGCTGAAGCGGGCCGGATGACCGCCTCCGCCCCGTCTGCCGCGGCCCCCGATCCCCTGGCCGCCGCGACCGCGCCCAGGCCGCTGCTGGGCGCCGTCCTGATCGCCCTGATGGTCCTGGAGCTGGTCCAGCTCTACCTGGGCTGGGCGGCCGCGGGCCTGGCCGGCCAGGCCCTGCTGCTGTGTCTGCCGCTGCTGGCCCTGCGGGCGCTCAGGGCCCGTGAGGCCTATCTGCTGGCGGTCGCCGGCGGGGTCTTCCTGCTGGTCTGGGCGGGCCCGTCTGACGACCTGGGCGTCGTGTCCCGCGGCCTGGATCGCGCCCTCTATCTCGCGGCCTTCATCCTGCTGATGGGCCTGCTGCGCGAGGGCGCCGTGACCTCGCCGGCGGTGCTCGACTGCGGCAGCTACGTCACCCTGCAGCCCCCGCGCCGGCGCTTCCTGGCGGTCTTCACCGGGAGTCATCTCTTCTCCGTCCTGATCAACCTGGGGGCGCTCAGCCTGCTGGCGCCGATCATCCAGCGCGGCGTGCGCCGCGGCCGCGACCCGGCGGCGCCCCTGGACGAGATCGCCCGGGTGCGCGAGCGGCGGCAGCTCAGCGCCGCCCTGCGCGGCTTCGCCTGGTTCCTGGTCTGGGCGCCGACCGCGGTGACCCAGGCGGTGCTGCCGACCCTGATCCCGGGGATCGACGCCGGCCGCCTGATCGGCATCGGCCTCGGGCTCGCCGCGGTGATGCTGCTGGTGAGCTGGGCCGAAGACAGCCTGCGCTGGTGGCCCCTGCGCCGCCGCCTGCAGGCCAGCGGCAGCCTGCCGAGCCCCGTTCGCCAGGCCGTCCCCAAGGCCGCCTTCGGCCGGCTCGGCGCGGTCTGTGCGCTGCTCTTCGGCCTGACCCTGAGCTTGTCGTGGCTGACCGGGGTCTCGGTGGTCTCGGGGGTCATGCTGGCCGCCCCCATCACCCTCGGCGCCTGGGTCCTGGCCCAGCAGGGCGGCCGCCGTTTGGTCGGTGCAGCGGCGCGGCTGAAGGAGATCGCGACCGTCGCCCTGCCGGGCGCAGTGCGCGAGGCGGTCTCCCTGGCCTGCGCCGGCTTTATCGGCACCCTGGCGGCGCACCTGGTGCCGGCCGATCAGGTGGCCGCCGCCCTCGACCTCCAGGCCCTGCCCGGCTGGCTCTTCCTGCTGGGGCTCTCGGTGCTGGTCCTGATCGGCGGCCAGGTCGCGCTCAGCCCGATCACCATGGCGGTCTTCCTGGGCAGCCTGGTCGCCGAGCTCGGGGTCCTGCCGGTCGACCCGACCCTGGCCGCGCTCGCCATCGCCGCCGGGACCGCGATCTGCACCACCGGCGCGCCCTTCGCCTCGGGCACCCTGATGCTGGCCCGCGCCTCGGGCCACAGCGGCGTCACCCTGGCCTGGCGCTGGAACCTCGCCTACACCCTGACTTGCGTCGCGGTGCTGCTGGTCGTCTATGCGGTCTTGACGGCGGTCTGAGGCAATCTTGCTTTGGCGGCCGAGCGGAGCGCCGTCACTCCTTCGTCCGGTCGGCGAGCTTCGCCTGGACGCGCTTGTCGAAGCGCGCGACCTCGACCACGACGCGGCGGTGCCGGCCCTCGCCGATCAGGTCCGCCTCGTCGCGGGCCTCGACCTTGAAGGCGACCTTGTTGCCCGCCACTTCGGTCACCTCTGCGACGGCGCGGACCCGCATGCCGACGGGAGTCGCCGCGACGTGGCTGACGTCAAGGTGCGTGCCGAGACTCTGGTGTCCGGCCGGCAGCCGGTGCTCGACGGCGGCCAGCGCGGCGGCCTCCATGAGGTTGATCATCACCGGCGTCGCCAGGACGTGGACCCGGCCGCTGCCGATCCGTGGCGCGGTATGCGCGGCCTCGACGACGAGCTCCGCCATGCCGGTCATGCCAACCTCGATTTCGACCATCGCCGGCGTCCCTTTGCTGCTGTGCCAGGTCTTGCGGTCTGCCATGGCATCCGAGGAGCCGCGGCCGGGTCGCAGGGAATCAAGACTCGTCGTCGTTCCATTGCGATAGGTCATCCACAGGGCGTGGCAAACGCCCTTCCAGCCACTCGGCCAGGGTCCCCGGTCTGAAATCGGGCGACGAGGATTCGATAACCCAGGAAAGAAAATCCCTTGGACCGCCGTTCATGTAGGGCGGCGGCGAGACCGGCATGAAGACGGCGGGCAGCCGTTCGTCCAAAGAGAGGTAGTTGACCACATGCCCAAGCTCCTGGACCACCTGCCAGGCGAGGGGGTGATCGATGTCGATGCCGAACTTGACCCACCAGTTGCCGTCGTCGCTCGTCCCCTTGCCGATCGCGCCCGTGATACCGGGCACCCGCTTGAGAAAGTCCTCCAGCTTTACGAAAGCACGCTCGTCCATTGCGACATCCCCTTTCACGGCCCGGGCGACGGAGGTCCGCCGAACCGGACCCGCCTGCAGACTACGCATCTGCACCCTCCTGTGAAGACCCGATCGCCGCTGCCTGCCTGGCCCAGGGGAAAGGGCGTGTCTGGACCTATGGGGGGGCCAGGCTTTGGTCTATCACCGAAGCTTGCCGCTGGCGACGGCCTGATGACAGGCAGGCGGTCCCTGCGCAAGACTGAGCGCGGCGCGGGACCGTCCCGCCGCCTTGACGACACCGTTTTCCCGACGCCCGAGGCGCCGAAGACCCGCCCTTCCGCGGGCCCCGCGCCGGCGGATCGTCCCGATCTCTGGGGAGGCTAGAGACATGACCCGCATGACGCCCAGCGAGGCCTTCGTCGAGACCCTGGTCGCGCACGGCGTGACCGACGTCTTCGGCATCGTCGGCTCCGCCTACATGGACGCGCTCGACATCTTTCCGGCGGCCGGCATCCGCTTCATCTCGGTGCAGCACGAGCAAGGCGCCGGTCACATGGCCGACGGCTATTCCCGGGTCTCCGGCCGCCAGGGCGTCTGCATCGCCCAGAACGGCCCGGGCATCACCAACTTCGTGACGTCCATCGCGGCGGCCTACTGGGCCCATTCGCCGGTCGTCTGCATCACCCCGGAGACCGGCTCGGCGACCCAGGGCCTGGGCGGCTTCCAGGAGACCGAGCAGCTGCCCTTCTTCGAGAAGATTACCAAGTACCAGGCCCACGTGAACCGGCCCGACCGCCTGGCCGAGTTCACCGGCCGCTGCTTCGACCTGGCGCTGACCGAGCGCGGGCCGACCCAGCTCAACATCCCGCGCGACTTCTTCTACGGCGACGTCGACGTCGAGATCCCGCAGCCGATCCGGGTCGAGCGCCCGGCCGGCGGGCCGGGCAGCCTGGACGCCGCGGCCGCGGCCCTGGCCGACGCCAAGTTCCCGGTCATCGTCTCCGGCGGCGGTGTGATCATGTCGGACGGCGTCAAGGAATGCATGGCCCTGGCCGAGCACCTCTCGGCCCCGGTGGTGAACTCCTACCTGCACAACGACTCCTTCCCGGCCTCCCACGAGCTCTGGTGCGGCCCGCTGGGCTACCAGGGCTCCAAGGCGGCGATGAAGCTGATCGCCCAGGCCGACGTTGTGCTGGCCCTGGGCACCCGCCTCGGGCCCTTCGGCACCCTGCCCCAGCACGGCATCGAGTACTGGCCCAAGGGCGCGAAGATCATCCAGGTCGACGCCGACCATCGCATGCTGGGCCTGGTCAAGGAGATCTCCGTCGGCGTGCTCGGCGACGCCAAGGGCGCGGCGGCCGAGATCCTGACCCGGCTGCAGACCTCGAACCGCGAGATCGCCTGCCATGGCAACCGCGACCAGCGCCTGGCCGAGATCCGCCAGCAGAAGGACGACTGGGAGGCCGAGCTCAACGACTGGGGCCAGGACGAAGGCACGCCGATCGCGCCGCGCCGCCTGCTGCGCGAGCTCGAGAAGGCCATGCCCGAGGACGCCATGATCTCGACCGACATCGGCAACATCTGCTCGGTCTCGAACAGCTACCTGCGCTTCGAGGAACCGAACTCCTTCTTCGCGGCCATGAGCTTCGGCAACTGCGGCTACGCCTTCCCGACCGCGATCGGCGCCAAGGTCGCCGCACCCGACCGCCCGGCCGTGGCCTACGTCGGCGACGGCGCCTGGGGCATGAGCCTGCTGGAGACCCTGACTGCCGTGCGCGAGGACATCCCGGTGACCGCCGTGGTCTTCAACAACGGCCAGTGGGGCGCGGAGAAGAAGAACCAGGTCGACTTCTACGCCGACCGCTACGTCGGCACCAACCTGGAGAACCCCAGCTTCGCCGAGATCGCGAGGGCCATGGGCGCCAAGGGCATCAAGGTCGAGCATCCGGACCAGGTCGGCGACGCCCTGCGCGAGGCGACCCAAGCCGGCACGTGCACCATCGTCGAGTGCATGGTGACCCAGGAGCTGGGCGATCCCTTCCGCCGCGACGCCCTGAAGAAGCCGCAGCGGATGCTGGCCAAGTACAAGGACTTTTCGGTCGCCTGAGGGCGAGGGCTGAAGGGGTGGGGCCGGCTGGATGGAGCCGGTCCCGCGCTTCGAGCGGCCCGGCGGCCTGACCTCAAGCTGTCATGCCCGGAGCGCGTACGCGCGGCGCTTCGCGCGATCCGGGCAT
Organism: Kiloniellales bacterium; assembly: GCA_030066685.1. Taxonomy (NCBI): domain Bacteria; kingdom Pseudomonadati; phylum Pseudomonadota; class Alphaproteobacteria; order Rhodospirillales; species Kiloniellales bacterium. The sequence goes on from JASJBF010000025.1 coordinate 58,313, forward strand.
CCATCGAGGAGCTGGCACCATGGATTGCCGGGTCGAGCCCGGCAATGACAGTGGTTTGTGAAACGACCAGCGGGATTCAACGCAGCGTAGATCCGAACACCCCTCGAAGGCGCCCACCCTGCGCTGCTATGCTGAGGCATGCGACTCCCCGCCCTTGCCGCCGTCTGGCTTCTCCTCTGCGTGCCGCTCCAGGCCGCCGCCCAGGTCTTCGAGGACCACGGCGATTCCGATCCGCCCTACCGGGTGTTCCTGCCACCGGGTCTGGACCCCGCCCGGCCGGTGCCGCTGGTGGTCATGCTGCACGGCTGCAACCAGGACGCCCAGGCCTTCGCCGAGGTCACCGGGATGAACGACCTGGCGGCCGCCGAGGGCTTCGTCGTGCTCTATCCGGAGCAGAGGGCGCATCCGACCGAATGCTGGCGCTGGTACGAGCCGGGACAGCAGCAGCGCGACCAGGGCGAGCCCGCGGCGATCGCCGGGCTGGTCGCCGAGGTCGGGCAGCGGCCGGACCTGACGATCGACCCGGGGCGGGTCTACGTCGCCGGCCTTTCCGCCGGCGCCGCCATGGCGGCGATCCTCGGCGCCACCTATCCGGAGGTCTTCGCCGCGGCCGGGCTCGCGGCCGGCATCCCCTATGGGGCCGCGGAGGGCTGCCTCAGTGCCTTCAACGCCATGCAGCGGATCCACGCCCGCCTGCCCGGGTCCTGGGCCGACTACAGCCAGGCCTACTGGACCTGCGTCTTCGCGGGAGAGTTCAATCCCCTGCTCTCGCCGCTGCCGACGCCGGATGCGCTCGGCGAGAAGGCCCACGACGCCATGGGCCCGCGGGCCCGGATCCTGCCGGTCGTCGTCTTTCAGGGCAGCGCCGACGAAAGGGTCTTCCCGGAGAACGGGGACGACATGATCGGCCAGTGGGCCCAGGCCAACGACCTGGCCTCCGACGGCCTGGACAACGACGACATCGACGCCGTGGCCGAGCGCGCGACCCCGGGCGGCCGGCCCGGCGGGCATCCCTACAGCGAGAAGGTCTACGAGGACGGCCAGGGCGCGGTGGTGATGGTTTTCTACGAGATCGAGGGGATGGCGCACGCCTGGCCGGGCGGCGCCCCCGGCCTGTCCTTCTCGGACCCCGAAGGGCCCGAGGCCAGCCGGCTGATCTGGGAGTTCTTCGCCGCGCACCCCAAGCCCGCGACGCCCTAGGACGTCGGGCCTTGGCGGGACCGAAACGCAGGGCGGGCGGGGCCTGAGCGCCATGGCCGAGAGCGCCTTCGAGGTCTTTGGCCTGAGCGCGGGGCCGTTGGCCTTCTGGCTGGCCGCGATCTTTCTGGCCGGCATCGTGCGCGGCTACTCCGGCTTCGGCTTCTCCGCGCTCTGCGTCGCCAGCCTGACCCTGGTCCTGCCGCCGGCGCAGGTGGTGCCGGTGGTGCTGATGCTGGAGGTCGCGGCCAGCGTCGGCATGCTGCCGCAGGTCTGGCGCGACATCGACTGGCGGGCGCTGGCCTGGTTGATCCTGGGCGCGATCGTCGGGACGCCCTTCGGCGTGCTCTTCCTGGCGGAGGTGCCGGCCGACGCGGCCCGGATCGCGATCTCGTGCCTGGTGCTGACCGCCAGCGGACTGCTCCTGCTGGGCTATCGGTTTCGGCGTCAACCCGGATCCAGGGGCACGCTTGCGACTGGCGTCGTCTCGGGCCTGGTCAACGGCGTCGGCGCGGTCGGCGGCCTGCCGGTGGTGATCTTCCTGCTGGCCAGCGCCGCCGGTGCCCACATGACCCGGGCGCTCTTGGTCGCCTATCTCATGCTGACCAACGTCTACGCCACGGGCCTCACGCTCAGCCAGGGCTTGCTCGACTGGGAGCTGATCGGCCGCTGGACGATCGCGCTGCCGGCCCTGTTCCTGGGCATCGCCCTGGGCCACCGGCACTTCCTCAAGGCGCCGCCGGAGTCCTTCCGCCGCTTCATCCTGTCGTTGCTGATCGCCCTGGCCCTGCTCGGGCTGCTGCGGACGCTCGTACTCTAGGCCGCGACCGCCTCGCGCGGACGGATCGCCCAGGTGCCGAAGAGCAGCGTGAGGGTGACCACGGCGGGGAAGAGGGCGAGCCAGGTCCCGGTCGCCGCGAGGGTTGCGGTGCCGGCCCAGAGGATCGAGGAGAAGGCTTCGGCGAAGGTCGCAATGCGCGAGGAGGTCTGGCGGCGGCGGAAGGCGCTACGCTTGGCCTGGGCACGGAACCAGATCTGGATCACGGTCGCCGAGGCGGCCGAGACCGCGATTCCCCCGGCCGTCACCAGCGCGAGCCAGGGCGCGGCCAGCGCCAGGACCAAGACCAGCGGTGCGACCACCACCGCGATAGCGCCAAGCACCGCCTGGACCTTGGCCAGGATGATCGCCCGGCCCGAGATCGGCGCCGAGGCGACCAGTTCCGGGGCGTCCTCGCCGGAGACCGCCAGCCAGGCGAGGCCGCCGGCCAGCTGACCCGCCGCCATGACCAGGACCGGCACGACCACCAGCAGCGCGCCGATGGAGTCGCCGAAGTTGCGCCACAAGAGGAGGGCCGGCGGCAGCAGGTAGAGGACCTGCATCAGGGTCTGGGAGACCAGCCAGGGATCGCGCCGGAGCAGCGCCCATTCCTTGCGGCGCAGGGCGGCCATGGTCGAGGCCTGGCGGAAGGACCCGCTGCGCCGGCGCTGCCGGACCGCGGCCTCGGCGCCGGAGGCGGCCGCGACGACCAGCGGCCCGAAGCGCGGCGCGAAGACCCCGACCGTCAGCGCCAGCAGGCCGAGGCTGACTGCCAGCACTGCGGCCAGGGCGCCGAGGTCGCCCAGCGCGGCGCGCGCCGGCCACCAGAGCGGGCTGTCCATCTCCGGCGCCAGGGCGAGCAAGGCCTCCGACCGGAGCAGCTCGAACCGCGAGATCCTGCCGAAGGACAGGATCGCCGCCGCCTGGACCCCGATGATGAAGGCGGCGCCGACCACCGCCGCAACGATCTGCGAGACCAGGCGCGTGCGCTTGGGGCCGAGGCCGCGGAACAGGGCCACGACCGTCACCACCGCCACTGCGGCGGCCAGTGCGCCCAGGGCGCAGAGCAGGCCGTAGGCGGCCAGCCAGCGCGGGCCGTCGATGACCGCCAGGACGTTGATGAAGGGCCCTGCGAGCAGCGCCGCCATGAGGCTCGCCGAGACCGCAATGGCGCCGATGCGGACCGCGAAGAGGCGGCGGGCCGGGGCCGGAGAGGCGAGGATCAGGTCGAGGTCGGCACGGGCGTAGAAGGCGCGGGTGACGAACTCCAGGGCCTGGGACAGCATCAGCGACCAGGACAGCAGCAGGCTCCCGGTCGCCACGGTCAGGGTCGCCGGGTCCGGCCGGATCCCGGCCTCGGCCAGGGGCGCGACGAAGAGGTAGGCCAGGGCGTGGGCGCCGGCGGCGAGGCCGAGCAGCACCGCCAGCACCAGCGGCTCGCGGCTGCGCTTGCCGGCGGTCATCATGGTGATGAAATCGCGCCAGACCAGCAGCAGCTCGTGGCGGGCGAACCAGATAAGGGTGCCGGGAGACCTCACGCCGCCTCGACCTGCTCCGCGACCAGGTCGAGGAAGACCTCCTCCAGGCTGGAGCCGGCCTTGCCGGCTTGGCCGCGCAGCTCTTCCAGGGTGCCCTCGGCGATCAGGCGGCCCCGGGCGAGGACGCCGATGCGCTCCGCCATGCGCTCCGCGACCTCCAGGATGTGGGTGGTCATGATCACCGTCACCCCGCTGCGGACCCGCTCGGCGAAGACCTCCTTGACCTGGCGCGCCGCACCGGCGTCGAGGCCGGTCAGCGGCTCGTCGAGGATGATCAGCCGAGGGTCGTGGACCAGGGCGCCGGCCAGGGCGACCTTCTGGCGCATGCCCTTGGAGAAGCCCTGGCAGCGCTCGTGGGCGTGGGGGCCGAGGCCGAGCCAGTCGAAGAGCTCGCGCGCCCGGGCCTCGGCCGCCGCGGCGTTGAGGCTCCAGAGTCCGGCGACGAACTCCAGGTATTCGAAGGGCGTCAGCTTCTCGTAGATCATCGGCTCGTCGGAGACCCAGGCGACCAGGCGCTTGGCGGCAACCGGATCGCGCCGGGCGTCGATCCCGAAGATCGAGATCCCGCCGGCGTCGGGTTCCAGCAGGCCGGCGACCATGCGCAGGGTGGTGGTCTTGCCGGCCCCGTTGGGCCCGAGCAGGGCGTAGAACTCGCCGGCCCGGACTCTCAGGTCCAGCCTGTCGACGGCCGGGCGGTCGAAGCTCTTGGTCAGGCGCAGGAGTTCCAGGGCGGCGGTCGGAGCGGGCATCTGGGGCCGGACCTCGCTGTGGGAAAGCCGAACCCGATTGGATACCTGTCAAAGGTTTCAGAGCCTTAAAGCCGGGCCCGGCGCCGCCCGGCGGGCCGCTTCCCTCGACCCGGCGCTTTGCCTAAGCTGGCGCGCCCCTGCCCGTCCGGCCGCTCGGCCCCGAGCCGGTCGTCCTCCGCCCGAGAGACCGCCATGTGGCTCGTGCTGACCGTCACCCTGCCGCTGTTCTTCGTGATCCTGGCCGGCTATCTGACCGCGCGGCGGGGCCTGATCGACGCGGCGGGCATCAAGGGCATCACAGGTTTCGTCTTCTACTTCGCCTTGCCCTTGATGCTCTTCTACCTCATGGCGACCTCGCCGCTGGCCGAGCGCTTCGATCCGCGCTTCTTCCTGGCCTACCTGGGCCTCGCGCTGGCCTTCCACGGCCTCGGCATGGCGGTGACCCGCTGGGGATTCGACTGCCGGCTCAACGAGCAGGCGGTCGGCGGTTTCTCCTGCTGCTTCGGCAACAACGTCTTCATCGGGCTGCCGATCGCGCTCTCGCTCTTCGGGCCGGAGGCGGCCCTGCCGATGGCGTTGCTGATCGTCATCGAGGGCGGCTTCGTCATGCCCTACACGGTGGCCCTGCTGGAGATCGCACGAGCCCCCGCCGGCCGGCAGTGGCGCGCGGTCCTGCCGGCCGGCGCGGCGGTCCTGCGCAACCCGATCATCGTGGCCGCCTTCCTGGGCGCCGGCGCGGCGCTGGTGGAACTGCCCCTGCCCGAGCTCTTCGTCGGCCTGGTCGAGCTGGTGCGCGGCGCCGCCGTGCCTTGCGCGCTCTTCGCCCTGGGCGCCAGCCTGGCGGGTTTCCCGCTGTCGGAGAAGGTTGCGGAGACGGCGGTCCTGGTGACGGTCAAGCTGCTGGCCTTTCCCGTCGTGGTGTTCCTGATCCTGGGCCTGATTCCGGGGCTCGACCCGGACTGGCGCAAGATGGGCGTGCTGGCCGCCGCCATGCCGATCGGGGCCAACGTCTACCTGCTGGCCAACCGCTACGAGAGCTACGTCGCCCGCGCCTCCACCGCCACCCTGATCTCCACCGCGATCTCCGTGGTGACCGTGACCCTGCTGGCGGGGCTGCTGGCGCAGACTTGAGTCACGGCCCGGTTGCGGCAAAGGCCTCGCAGAGATCGTTGAGGCAGCAGTCCGGGCACTTCGGCGCCCGGGCGCGGCAGGTCTTCTTGCCGAACTCCAGCAGCCAGAGGTGCCCCTGGGCCAGGGCCCAATCCGGCGCCCGGTCCTCGAGCGACCTGGCGGTGTCGGCCTCGCTGCGGCCACGGGCCAGGCCAATGCGGTTGCAGACCCGGTGGACGTGGGTGTCGACCGCGATGGTGTCCTGGCCGAAGGAGAAGTGCAGCATGATGTCGGCGCACTTGCGGCCGATGCCGGGCAGGCCCATCAGGCCCTTGCGGTCCCGCGGCACCCGCTTGCCGTGCTCCTCGATCAGGGCGTGACAGAGGCGCTTGAGGTTCCGGGTCTTGGTGTTGTAGAGCCCGGCCGGGCGGATCGCCCGGGCGACCGCCGCGTCATCCAGGGCCAGGATGCCCTCGGGCGTGTCGGCCAAAGCGAAGAGCGCGTTCTTGGCCTTCGCGGTGTTGGAGTCCAGGCTCTGGGCCGAGAGCAGGCAGGACACCAGGGCCCGGAAGGCGTCCGCGTCCTCCTTGACGTGGCGCGGCCGCGGGCCCTTCGGCGCCCGCGCCTCCAGCCGCCGGAACAGCTCCTCGATCTGGGTTTCGTGCAGCACGATCGCTCCTCGTTTTGGCGTCGCATTGCCTACGCTTCGTCCGAGGCCCTGGATGATCTCAGGCTAGCGCAATCTCCGCCTGCCCGAGACGCGTAGAGATCCGGGAGCGCACAAGAAATGAACGGAAAGCCGGCGGCGATGGTCCGAGGACAAAAACGATCCGACCTGCAGGTCGTCTGGTTCAAGCGCGATCTGCGGGTCCAAGACCATGGCGCGCTGGCCGAGGCCGCAGCGCAAGGGTCATTGCTGCCGCTTTACATTGCCGAGCCGGATTTCTGGAGCCAGCCGGACGCCTCGGCCCGGCAGTGGGCCTTCGCGGCCGAAGGCCTGTGCGAGCTTCGGAGCGACCTGGCGCGCCTCGGCCAGCCTCTGGTGATCCGAACGGGCGATGTCGTTGAGGTTCTGGCCGACATCGACGACACCTTGGGGATCGCCGCGCTCTGGTCGCACCAGGAGACCGGCAATGCCTGGACCTTTGCCCGCGACCAGAGGGTCGGGGCCTGGTGCCGGGATCGCGGAATCCCCTGGCATCAGCCGCGCCAGAACGGCGTGGTCCGGCGGCTCGCATCGCGCGACGGCTGGGCCCGCAACTGGGACCGCTTCATGGCCGAGGCGGTGACCCCGGCGCCCTCGACCCTGGCGCCGCTGGACGGCCTCGATCCCGGTGCCCTGCCGCGCGGCGGCGACCTGGGCCTGGCCGAGGATCCCTGCCCGGAACGCCAGAGCGGTGGCCGGGCCGCCGGTCTCGAGCGGCTGACCAGCTTCCTCGAGCATCGCGGGAAGCCCTACCGCCGGGCCATGTCGAGCCCGACGACCGCCTTCGAGGCTTGCTCCCGCCTTTCGCCGCACCTGGCCTGGGGCACGGTCTCGATGCGGGAGGTGGCGCAGGCGACCTGGGCCCGCCAGCGCGCCGTCAAGGTCGCGCCCGAGGGACAGCAGGGCTGGCGCGGCGCGCTCAGCTCTTTCTCCGGCCGGCTGCATTGGCACTGCCACTTCATGCAGAAGCTGGAGGACCAGCCCCGGCTGGAGGCCGAGGCCCTGCACTCGGCCTACGCCGGCTTGCGCCCGGCCGAGCCCGATCGCGCGCGGCTGGCCGCCTGGAGCCGGGGCGAGACCGGGCTGCCCTTCGTCGACGCCTGCATGCGGGCCTTGCGCGCCACCGGCTGGCTGAACTTCCGCATGCGCGCCATGCTGATGGCGGTGGCCAGCTATCATCTCTGGCTGGACTGGCGGGCGCCGGGGCTGCACCTGGCGCGGGTCTTCACCGACTACGAGCCGGGCATTCACTGGCCGCAGGTGCAGATGCAGTCCGGCACGACCGGGATCAACGCCGTCCGGATCTACAACCCGGTCAAGCAGGGCCTGGACCAGGACCCGGAGGGCGCCTTCACCCGCCGTTGGCTGCCCGAGCTGCGCGAGGTGCCGGACGCCCACCTGCACCACCCTTGGACCTGGGAGCAGAGCGCGCGCCTGCTGGACAAGGCCTATCCCGCCCCCATCGTCGATCACCTGGCCGCGGCCAAGGCGGCGCGACAGAAAGTCTGGGCGCTGCGCGGCAGCCAGGCCTACCGGGCCGAGGCGGCGCGGATCCAGGCCAAGCACGGCAGCCGCAAGAGCGGCATCCCGACAACCGGCCGCCGTCGCAAGGCCTCTGCAGACAAGCGCCAGATGGCGCTGGAGGCCTGAGCCTTGGCGACACGCAAGAAGGCCGAGCTGCCCCGCAAGCTCTGCGCGCGCTGCGGCCGGCCCTTCGCCTGGCGCCGCAAGTGGGCCCGGGTCTGGGATCAGGTCAGGTACTGCTCAGAACGCTGCCGGCGGGCGCGCTAGGCTTCGTCGATCGGCCGGTTCGCGGTCCAGTCGAAGGTCCCGGCGTCGCGCTCGCGCACCGCCTGCTTCCAGCCCACCTCCTCGGCGCGGCGCTTGAAGTTGAGGCCCTCGGGCGAATGCCGGGTGATGCCGTCGAAGATCGTCGCGATCATCTGGGTGTTCCTGAGGCCCATGTTCTCCAGCGCCTGGTTGACCATCAGCTTCTGCATCATCAGCTGGTTGACCGGGACCGTGGCGATCCGCTCGGCCAGGCGCTCGACCTCCGCATCCAGCGCCGCGGCCGGCACAGCCTTGTGGACCAGCCCCATGGTCTCGGCCTCGCGGCCGTCGATCCGGTCGCCGGTGAAGAGCAGGCGCTTGGCCTTCTCGGGCCCGAGCCGGTAGACCCACATCGCCGTGGTCGGACAACCCCAGACCCGGACCGGCATGTAGCCGATCTCGGCGTCCTCGGCCATGACGACGAGGTCGCAGCAGAGCGCGATGTCGGAGCCGCCGGCCACGGCGTAGCCCTGGACCTTGCAGATCACCGGCCGGTGGCAACGCCAGAGGCTCATGAAGTGCTCGGTGTTGCGCATCATGAAGGCGTAGTCCTGCATCGGGTCCCAGGGCATCTCCTGGGTCACGCTGTTGGCACCGCCGGCCTCGGCGTAGGCGGCCAGGTCGTAGCCGGCGCAGAAGGCCCGTCCGGCCCCGGAGAGCACGATGACGTGCACGCCCGGATCGCCGGAGGCGGTCTCGACGGCGGCGGCCAGCGCGGCCGGCACCTCGTCGTCGATCGCGTTGAGCACCGCCGGCCGGTTCAAGGTGATGCGGCCGATCCGGCCGTCCTTCTCGTAGATGACTTTGGACATGCCAGTCCTCCCTGATCGGCCAAACGGGGACCGTCGCGCCCCGCTCAGTAAATCTCCTCGAAGTCGCCGTGGCGGCCGAGGCCGTCCTTGAAGCGGGTGGCGCCGGCGACGCCGTCCTTCACCAGGGCCTCGCGGCCGTTGTACCACTCCTGGATCAGGGCATCGCGGGTCGGCAGGCCATGGCTGCGGAGCGCCGAGCGGCGGTCGGCGCGGACGCAGACCGGGGGGAAGCGCGCGATATCCCGGGCCAGCTCTTCGGCCTTCTGGCGGACCTCGCCGTTCGGGACCAGGTACTCGCAGAGGCCGATGCGCAGGCACTCCTCGGCCGGGACCTGGCGCCCGGTCAAGATGATCTCTAGCGCCCGGCCCTGGCCGACGATGCGCGGCAGGCGCACCGTGCCGCCGTCGATCAGGGGCACGCCCCAGCGACGGCAGTAGACCCCGAAGTAGGCGTCCTCCTGCATGACCCGGAAATCGCACCAGAGGCCCAGCTCCATGCCGCCGGCCACGGCCGGGCCGGCGATGGCCGCGATCACCGGCTTGTCGAGTTCCAGCCGGGTCGGCCCCAAAGGCCCGCGAGGGATCTCGCCGCCGTTGCCGCGCGGCCCGGCCGGCGGGATGTCGAGCTCGCCCAGCGGATGGTCGGCGTCGAGGGTGGAAACGAACTTGAGGTCCCAGCCGGCGCAGAAGGCGCCGCCTTCGCCGTAGAGCACCGCGACCCGCGCCTCCGGGTCCGCATCGAAGTCGAGGAAGGCCCGGGTCAGGGCATCCGCGCTCTCCGGATCCATGGCGTTGCGCGCCTCCGGGCGGTCGTGGATCACCGTCCAGACTTGGCCATCCTTTTCGAGTCTCACCGTCATGCTTGGCGTCTCCCCTGGTTCCTGGCTGCCGGTATCAGACAGGCCCGTGGGGATCTTGGCAAACCCGGATCAGAGGCGCGGCCGCAGATCAAGAACGGCTCAGGTCGCCGGGACCTGAGCCGTGGGTCTTGATCCCTCTCCTTGAGGACGGGCCGGTCAGCGGCCCTGGGAGCGCCAGCGCTGGACGATCTCGCGGACGAAGTCCTCGTTCTCGTGCGGGCTCTGCCAGGAGGTCGTGAAGTCGGCCGTCTCGCTGCGCGGGCGGCGGTCCTCCGGCAGAGGATCGAAGCAGAGGCGCATCGGCACCGAGACGCCCTCGCCCACCGCGATCGCTTCGCCGTTGCCGAGCGACGGCAGCGACTGCTCGAAGCCCTGGGAGGAGTCCGAGATGATCGCGCGCAGGATCTCCTGGTCGAACTGGTTGGTCATCCGCATGGCGAAGACGGTGTTGCACTGGGACAGGATCTCTGTCGCGATCTCGGACGGCCGCTGGCTGACCAGGCAGAGCGAGACGCCGTACTTGCGGCCCTCCTTGGCGATCCGCGCGAGCGCGACCTTGGTCGGCTCGAAGCCGAGGCCGTTCTGCGCGGCATAGCGGTGCGCTTCCTCGCAGACCAGCAACACCGGCACACGCCGGTCGGCCCAGATCGCGAAGTCGAAGGTGATCCGGCAGAGCACCGAGACCACGACGTTGACGATCTCGGAGGGCACGCCCGAAAGGTCGAGGATCGAGATCGGCTTGCCGTCGACCGGGATCCGGAACAGCCGGCAGAGGATCTTCTCCATGTTGTCGCGGACGCTGACCCCGCCGAACATGAAGCGGTAGCGCGGGTCGCCCTGCAGAGCCGCGAGCCGGGACTTCAGGCGCTGGTAGGGGGCGCTGCTGTCGGCCTTCTCGAGCTTACCCATCGCCGTGTCGATGTACTGCATCAGGTCGGTCAGGCGATAGGGGACCGGCGTGTCGACGGTGATCCGGCTGTTGCGCTCGCCGTCCTTGAGGAACTGCGTCTTCACGGCCGGCAGGGCCTCGGTGAGGATCGCGATTTCCGCCTTTTCCGCCTGCTCCGCGCCGCCCAGGACCACGCCGAGGAACTCGTTGAACTCCAGCATCCAATAGGGCAGCTCCAGGTTGCCGGTGTCGATGATCTCGGCGCTGCCGGGGAAGGCGCTGGCGTACTCGTTGTGCGGGTCGAGCAGCACGATGTGGCTCTGCGCGTTCTTCTCGATGATCGCCTGCAGCATCAGGGTCGTGGCGCAGGACTTGCCGCAGCCCGTGGTCCCCAGGATCGCGAAGTGCTTGCCCAGAAGCTCGTTGTTCATGACGTGGACCGGGACCTGGCGGTCCTGATGCAGGGTCCCGACCCGTGAGGTCTGCTTGTTCGGGGTCGCATAGACGCGCATCAAGTCCGCCTTGACGGTGGTCAGCACCGGCGCGTTGAGCTGCGGCGGCGAGGAGACGCCACGCCGGAAGGCGGTCCAGCCGTCGCCGGCCTTGAGCACCTCGCCTAGGAGCTCGACCTCGAGGGTCATCATGTCCTTCTGGCCGGACTCCTCGGCCGGCAGCGGCATGGAGAGGCCGCTGACCACCCCGAAGACGATCGAAGCGCCGGTCTGCATCTTGACCAGGGCGCCCATCTGGAGCTGTGAGGCCGCAGGCGACTGGGGATCGTCGATGATGGCGACGACCTGGGAGCCGGTGACGAAGGCGACCCGGGCGACCGGCATGGAGGGCGCCATGTTCGGCGCCGCGCGCGAATCGGTGTGGGGCTTCGCCTGCAGGACTCCGCCCTCCCGTCCGGCTGGCACCTGGCCTGCGGCAGGTTCGGGCGCAGCGGCGGTCGGGGCCGCTGGCGCCGCAGGGGCAGGAGCGGGAGCCGCGGGCGCCGTGGCCCGGGGGGCGCAGGCCGCCGGCGGCGCGGCGGCGGGCGCCGGATCGGCCGATCCGGGCGCCGCCGGCATCGGCCGGGATTCGGCCGAAGGCGCCGCAGCCGCCGGTCCGGGCTCCGCCGTCGTCGTGGCGGCCGCCGGGTTCACGGGCGCCGCAGCCGCCTCCGTCTCAGCCGGCTTGCCGGCGGTCCGGTCCAGAATCTCGTGGAGTCGTTCCGCCCGGTTCGCCAGCTCGATCGCGGCGAGATCGTCGTCGGAAAGTTCGGGCTTGGAAAGGGGGTTCTTCATGCCTGCGCCCTCCTGACGCGTCTTGCCGGCAGGCGGACCGTGACGCAGGTGCCGGCGCCGAGCTTGCTCTGGATCTGTAGGGTGCCGCCGTGAAGCTCCGTGAAGGCCTTGGCCAGCGGCAGGCCGAGACCCGTTCCCTCCTGGCGCCGGTCGCTGTCGGCTTCGACCCGCTGGAACGGCGCCAGGGCTTTCGGCAGATCTTCCTCGCGCATGCCGATGCCGGTGTCCGCGACAAAGAAGGCCATCGAGGCGTCCTTTTGCGCCTGCGCCTGGAGCAGGACGCGGCCACCTTCGGGCGTGAAGTTCACGGCGTTGGACAGGAGGTTGACGAGAATCTGTCGCAGCCGCTGTTCGTCGCCCCAAAGCCCAGGCAGATCGGGGTCGGCACGGACCTCCAGGGCGATACCGCGCGCCTCGGCGAGGCCGGATACCGAAGTCCGGCAGGCGCCCAGGAGGGCCGCGCAGTCGACCGGATCTTCCCGCAGCGTAATCTCGCCGGATTCCAGCTTTGCGGCGTCGAGGACGTCGTCCAGGATCGCCAGCACGTGAACGCCTGCCTCATGGATATGGTCGGCACACTTGCTGGGATCGGCGGCCTCGGCGCCGGCCGCCGGACCCGAGGGGCCCCGACCGCGCAGCACGTCGGACAGGCCGACGATCGCGTTCAGCGGCGGCCGCAGCCCGCGGCTCAGGCCGGCCAGGAACTGGGTCTTGGCGGTGCTGGCGGCCTGGGCCCGCAGCATCGCCGCCTCCGCGCTCTCGGCGGCACGCTCGGCCTGGCGCTTCGCGGCCTGGAGCGCGCGCTCCTTGCGGCGGCGACCGGCCAGGGATCCAAGCTGCTCGGCATAGACCAGGCCCGCGGAAGCCGACTTTGTCCTGGGAGATCGAGACTGTCGCATGGAAATATGAGTAATTCTGCTGATAAGATCAGCAGCAATCTAGAGATAACTCCTAAATAATACATAAATCGGATAGATTATATTTCCCTGCCGCCAGCACAACCTGACATAATTCCTGTCCGGTTCGGGGCCCAGCGACGGTCCGGAGACCCGGGTGCCAGCCTCGGCCGGCTGCCCAGACGAGGCCGCGCTCAGCCCCGCGGCTTGCTCTCCTGCCATTGGGCCAGGGCGGCGTGGGCCGCGGTCTCGGCCTTGGCGGCGTAGTCGGCGGCGGTCTCGGTCGGGACCGAGAGCTCGATCACGTAGCCGTTGGGATCGCGAAAGTAGATCGAGTGGATGAAGCCGTGGTCGGCGACCCCGCGGGTCTCGATCCCGGCGGCCTTGCCCTTAGCGAAGAGGGCCTCCTGGGTGTCGCGATCGGTCTCCAGCGCGATGTGCAGGTCGAAGTCGTGCTGCTCCTTGAACTCGAAGGGCTGCGCCGGGGCCTCGAAGAAGGCCAGGAAGGAGCCGTCGCCCAGGCGGTAGAAGCTGTGCAGGACGCTGGTCTCCCGTCCGGTCTTGGTGACCTTGATCTCGAAGGCGTCGGCCAGGGGCAGGCCGAGGAAGTCCTCGTAGAACTTCCGAGTCTCCTCGGAATCGCGGCAGCGATAGGCGTTGTGGTGCAGGCCTTTGATCATGGATCGCACTCCTTCGATGACGAGATCAGTCTCGCGCCGGGCCGACGAATCGATCAACCGCTTTCGCGGCCATCCAGACGTCCGGCGAATGACGTCTCGGACTTCCCCCCATCCTACATTTGTCGGATACCGCTCCGGGACAAGATGCATCATCATGGGATGCCTTCGCCGGCGGGGCGCCAAGTCAGGCTCTTCGGAGACGGATCAAGAGGATCCCGAACGGAACGGCGACCCGAGAACGATGCGGAATCTCAGCGAAAGACAGAAGCGGCTGCTGCTCGCCGGTCTGGGCAGCTTGTGCTTCCTGCTGCTGCTCGCGCTCGAGATCGTCACGGAAAGCGACGAGCTTTCGCTGCCCGACGTTGTCATCGACGGTATCGGCATTCTCTTGACCATCGGCGCGGCCGTCGGCGTCGCCCTGCTCGCCCTACGCATAGAGAGCCAGCACCGGGAGAAGCTGTCCCTGATCCGCGACCTGGAGTTCGCGCGCGCCGAGGGCAACGCCTGGCGGAACAAGGTGCGGAGCCATCTGGCTGGCCTGAAGGCGGGCATGGATATCCAGTTCCAGGACTGGGGCATGACCGCCGCCGAGCGGGAGATCGGCCTGCTGATCCTCAAGGGCCTGAGCCACAAGGAGATCGCCGTCCTGCGCGCCACCACCGAGCCGACGGTGCGCCAGCAGGCGCAATCGATCTACCGCAAGGCCAAGCTGCCCGGCAAGACTGCCTTCTGCGCCTACTTCCTCGAGGACCTCTTCGCCGAAGAAGACGGTCCGGCCCGCCTCGACGCGGCCTCTTCGGGAACTGTCTCTGACAAGCTCTCTCCGGAGCAAAGCACGCCGCCCGCCTCCGATTGACTCAATCCAGAATCAGGCCGGCACTTCTTCCGACAATTGTACGAAAGCCCCCTTTCCGACGGACGTCGGATTTACGGGACCTCGAACCGGCCGGACGCTGTCTCCATCCACCGGCATCCAAACGGAAAGGAGACAGGTCATGTTTCGATACTGGGAAGAAACATCGCAGTCGCGAAAACCAGCCGGCGGCCCCTCCGTGATGTCCCATCTTAGTTTCTTCGCAGGCGTCCTTGCATTCGGCTTAGCGCTCACCGTTCTGCCGCGAAACGCTGGCGCCCTGGGGGAAGACGAGGAAATCCCCTTCGAGGTCGCCGAGCTCTTCTTCGAGCTCAACGACACCGACGGCGATCTCGGCATACATGGGATGATCGACGGCGGGCCCTGGACCCGGATCGCGATCGAGGATCCGAGGGACCGGACTCTCATGGCGATCTGGACGCTGGGCCGCCTCCGCAAGCAGGCCGTGACCGAGATATTCTTCGAGAGCGCCGAGCCGACCTTCGACGAGCTCGACCCGGCGGATTTCTTCGGACGATTTCCCGAGGGAACCTATGAGGTCGAAGGACGCAGGCAGGACGGCCGGGAGCTGGAGAGCGAGACCGAGGTCACCCACACCCTGCCGGCCCCGCCCGAACCCACTGTCAACGGCCAGCCGCTGGCCGCGGTCTGCGACGACGAGGACCCGGACTTCAATCCGACCGAGGTCAGCGTGCCCGTTACCATCGCCTGGCCGGAAGTCACCGAATCGCACCCGGATCTCGGCAACACCTCGGTCCCGGTGACCATCAACAACTACGAGGTCGTGGTCGAGGTGGTACTGGAGCTGAACGGCGAGGAGTTCGCCTCGGTGTTCAGCACCATCCTGCCGCCCGGCGAGCGGTCGCTGACGATTCCCACCGAGTTCCTCGGCCAGGGCGAGTCCTTCAAGTACGAGGTCCTGGCACGGGAGGAGAGCTTCAACCAGACCGCGGTCGAAAGCTGCTTTGTCGTGAACTGAGCCGCACAGGACCCCCGCTGCACCCCTCCGGGGCGCCTTCCACCCATGACGGAAGGCGCCCCGGCCTTTCTGCGGCGGCACGCGCATCGAAATCCCGGAACAAGGATGGTTTGTATCGCGCCCCGGCCTGTGATGGATTGGCATGCCCGCCTGCCTAGGCCGGAACGCCCCGGGGACTCGCACGCGCATGATCTGCATCCTGCACGGCTATCTGCTGGAAGGCTCCGGCAGCAACCTCTGGACCCGCGCCATCGTGCAGGCGCTCTGCCGCCAGGGCGCCCCCGTGCTGCTGGTCTGCCAGGAGCCCCATCCGGAGATCTACGACTTCATCGCGGCGGCCCATCTCCACGAGCCCGACGGGAGCGTGACAACGCTCTTCGAGCGCGACACGCCCTATCCGGGGACCTGCGTCCTGCACAAGCCGCGCCTGGGGGACACCCTGCCGGTCTACGTCGGGGACATCTACGAAGAGTTCACCAGGGCCGTGCCGATGGTCGAGCTGCCCGACACCGAGATCGAAGCCTATCTCGAGCGCAACCACGCGGTGCTGCGCCGGCTGCTGACCGATCCCGAGGTCGCGGCGGTCCACGCCAACCACGCCGTCCTGATGTCGGTGGTGGCCGAGCGGGCCTGCGTGGAAGCCGGCCTGCCCTTCTCCGTCATGCCGCACGGCAGCGCGATCGAGTACGCGGTCAAGGTGGACCCGCGCTTCCACGCCCTGGCCGCCTCCGCCTTCGCCCGGGCCGGGCGGATCTTCGTCCACGGCCCCGAGATGCGGCGGCGCGTTCTCGAAACCTTCCCGAAGCTGCCGGACCTCGACGCCAAGATCGCAGCGCTGCCGCTGGGGGTCGACACCCGCGCCTTCCGGCCCAGCCCAGGCCCCGGGCGACCTGGGCAGATCGCCGCGCTTCGGAAGGCCTTGGCGTCGCTGCCGCGCGGGCGAGAGCCGCAAGCGGCGGCGCGGCTGCAGAGCCGGCTGCGGGACGGCATGAGCCTGGAGGCGCTGACGGCGGCCCTGGAGGAAGCGCGCGGCTACGACCCGAAGCGCCCCGACGGCGATGCCGCCGAGAAGCTGGCCGCCCTCGACTGGACCGACGGCGACCAGCTGCTCTTCGTCGGCCGGCTGATCGCCAGCAAGGGCCCCCAGAACATCGTCGCCGCACTGCCGCGGATCCTCGAGGCCCGTCCTAAGGCCCGCCTGGTGGTCGTCGGCCACGGCCCGCTGCGCGAGGTCCTGGAAGCCCTGGTTTGGGCCCTGTCCCAGGGCCGGCGCGGGCTGGTCCGGGACATCGTGGCCTGGGGCAGAGCGCTGGAAGGCGGCCCGGCGGCGGCCTTCGAGGAGATCCGGCTGTTCTTCGCGGCCCTGGAGGCCGGCGGGGAACTGGAGGCCTACTTCGAGGCCGCGGAACGGCTGCTGGCGCCGGAGCGGGTGGTCTTCACCGGCTACCTGACCCACGCGGAGCTGAAGCACCTCCTGCCCTGCTGCGACGTCGGGATCTTCCCCTCCATCGTCGCCGAGGCCGGGCCCTTGGTCTTCCTCGAGGCCCTGGCCTCGGGCTGCTTCCCGCTCGGCACCGACTTCGCCGGCACGGCGGCCACGATCGAGTCCCTGGCCGAGGTCCTGCCCGCCGAGGCCACCGAGGGCATGAAGCTGCGCGTCGACAAGGCGCTCACCGTCGCCGACATCGTCGACAAGGCCACGGCCGCGCTTGCCCTGGAGGGCCGCTACAGGGACGACCTGCGCCGCGCCGCAGAGGCACGCTACGACTGGACCGCCGTCGCCGGCAAGCTCGCCGCTGAGCTCGCGGCCTTGGCTCAGCCGACGGACGCCCGCCAGTGAGGCCGGACTCCGCCATCCACACCGCGGTCATGCCCGGACTTGATCCACGGCTGTCCGGCTTAGATCGGAGACGGTGAGGTGAGACTCCTCCTCCCCCTTGATGGGGGAGGACACAGGAGGGGGTGGCGGCCGTCAGGCCGCAGAAATCGGCTCTCGAGGTCTCGGTCCGAGCCGGGATCACCCCCACCCCGGCCCTCCCCCATCAAGGGGGAGGGGGTTTCCGCTCCGATCCCGCAGCCGGAGTCCCGATTTGCCTCAGCGCCAGCAAATCCGAGTCAAGCAAAGCATCCTCCGCAGCCCTCCAGCGCCAAACCGGACAGCGGTGGACTTGATCCGGGCATCCGTCCTGTGGCGGCGCCATGGATCGCCGGATCGAGTCCGGCGATGACAGCGTGTTGCATGACAGTGTCAGGAGAAGCAGGTTAGCGCTGCTCGATCGGCAGGTAGGCGCGCGGCGCCGGGCCGTCGTAGAGGGTGAGCGGGCGAATCAGGATGTTGTTGGCGAACTGCTCCAGGGCCTGGACGGTCCAGCCCGGGACGCGGCCGACGGCGAAGATCGGCACGAAAAGGTCGGCCGGGATGCCGTGCAGGTAGTAGATCACGCCGGAATAGAAGTCGACGTTCACGTTCACCCCGTGGCGGGCGTAGGGCTGCATGGCGGCGACCACGGCCTGCAGGATCTCGTACCACACGGGCTCGCCCATCTCCTGCGACAGCCGCTGCACGCCCTCGCGCATGTGCCGGGCGCGCGGGTCCTCGGCGCGGTAGACCCGGTGCCCGAAGCCGGTGACCGGCTCGCGGTTCTTGCGCTTGGCCTTGACGTAGTCGGCCGCGGCGGCGGGGTCGCCGATCTCCATGGCCATCTTCATCACGTCCTCGGCGGCGCCGCCGTGGGCCGGTCCCGAGAGGGCGGCGATGGCCGCGGTGACCGCCGCGTGGAGGTTGGCCTCGGTGCCGACCACGACCCGGGCGGTGAAGGAGGAGGCGTTGGAGCCGTGCTCCGCGTGGAGCACGAAGTCGGTGTCCATCAGCTTGACCGCCTCGGCGCTGGGCGCCTTTCCGGTCAGCATGTGGAGGAAGTTGGCGGCGTGGCCGAGCGCCGGGTCGGGCGCGACCGGGTCCCGGCCGTTGCGGAGCTGCTCCTGGGCGGCGACGATCATCGGCACCTGGGCGGTCAGGCGCAGGCCCTTGCGCCGGGTCGCCTCGGCGCCATTGTCGGCGACCTCGGGATCGAAGGCCGCCAGGGCCGAGACCGCGGTGCGCAGCAGGTCCATGGGATGGGCGCCGGCCAGGCTGCGGACGATCTCGAACACCGCATCGGGCAGGACGCGGGCGGCCTTGAGCTCGGCGTCGAAGGCCGCCAGTTGATCTGCCGTCGGCAGCTCGCCGTGGAACAGCAGGTAGGCGGTCTCCTCGAAGCTGGAGTGTTCGGCGAGGTCGTGGATCGAGTAGCCGCGGTAGCGCAGCTCGCCTTCGCGGCCGTCGATGAAGGTGGTCGCCGAGCGTTCGAAGTAGACGCCCTTGAGGCCGCGGTGGATCCTGATCTCGCTGTCGGCGTCGCTCATCCCCTGGCTCCCCGTATTGCTTTGCCCGCCTCGATTTACAGCAAGCGACCCGGTCCCTAAGGTGCCAGTCATTCAAGATCTGACGTGCCAGAGGCGCCCGGTGTCTCGGCGGGTCCCGGACATCCTAGCCCATGGTGAAGCTCGAGACCTATCTGCAAGCGGCCCAGGCCAAGGCGGGCCGCGTGGTCCTGCCGGAGGGAACGGAGCCGCGGATCCTGCAAGCGGCACGGCGGCTGGCCGACGAGGGCATCGCAAAGCCGATCCTCCTGGGCGCACCGGAGACCGTCGAGGCGGCGGCGGCCGAGCTGAGCCTCGCCCTAGCGGGTATCGAGGTTCGCGATCCGGCCGGCGATCCCTCTCTCCAGCACTACGCCGAGATCTGTGCCGCGGGACGGGAACGGATGACCGAGGCCATGGCGGCGCGGCTGGTGCGCAAGCCGCTTTACTTCGGCGGCACGATGGTCAAGGCCGGCGCCGCCGCGGCCATGGTCGCGGGCGCCGCCAACCCGACCCGCCGGGTCATCGAGGCCGGGATGATGACCGTCGGCCCGGCCGCGGGCATCGCGACGCCCTCGAGCTTCTTCCTGATGCTCCTGCCCGAGGGCCCCGCCGGCCCGGCGCGGCGCCTGGTCTTCGCCGACTGCGCCGTCAACGTCGATCCAAGCTCCGAGGCGCTGGCCGACATCGCCCTGGCCTCGGCCCGCAGCGCCGAGGCCCTGCTGGGCGAGGCGCCGCGGGTCGCGCTGCTGTCATTCTCCTCCCGGGGCAGCGCCCGGCATCCCCACGTCGAGAAGGTGACCCGGGCGCTGGCCCTGGCCCGGGAGCGCGCACCGGAGCTGGCGGTCGACGGCGAGTTCCAGGCCGACACCGCGCTGGTGCCGGCGGTCGCGGCGAAGAAGATCTCCGGCGACAGCCCGGTCGCCGGGCGAGCCAACGTCCTGGTCTTCCCCGACCTGGACGCCGGCAACATCGGCTACAAGCTGACCCAGTACCTGGCCGGCGCCCAGGCCATCGGCCCCTTCCTGCAGGGCTTCGCTCGGCCGGTCTGCGACCTGTCGCGCGGCGCCACGGTCGACGACATCGTCGCCGCCGCCGCCATCGCGCTGCTCCAGGCGGCGTCCAAGACCGGCTAGCAACCCCTCAGGCTCAGGCCGTACGCCTCACCTCTTCGCCCAGGGTCCCGCCGGCAAGGGCTGCCGCCTCGCGTTCGAAGAGCCCCACCAGGGCATCCATCACGGCACGTACACCTGGTACGCGTCGCAGATCGCGGTGGACGATCAGATGCTGGACCGAGGTCACCCCGGTAATGGTCGGCGTCAGGCGGATCAGGCCGGGATCCGCGTCGGCGGCGAAGCAGGCCAGCACGCCCAGGCCGACCCCGTTGCGTACGGCCTCGTGCAGGACCATGGCGTCATTGACACGTACGCTCAGGGGGCGGCCCTCTAGCTTTTCCAGCAGCCACTTCTGGCCGGCAAAATCGTTGTGCGCCTCGTCGAAGCCGGCCCAGACGCAGTCGCGGTAGCGCGCCTCGCTGCGGGCCGCCGGGTTGTCGGCCACATAGTCGCGGCTGCCGTAGACCGCGAAGCCGATCTCGCCGAGCCGGCGGGCGATCAGGCCGGGGTTGTCCGGCAGGCATTCCCGGATCACCAAGTCGGCCTCGCGCCGCGAGAGATTGGCGTGCAGATGCGAGACCGGAATCTCGATCTCGATCTCAGGCAGCCGGGCGCGCAACTCCGGCAGATGTGCGGTGAGGAACTGCGCCATGACCTCGCCGATCGAGACCCGGACCGTGCCCTTGACCGAGTCGGCGATGCTGGCCTGGCGCCGCTCGACCGCCTGCGCGGAGCGTTCCATCTCCTCGGCCAGGGGCAGGAGCGCCGCGCCGGCGGGCGTCGGCACGAAGCCCTGGGGCAGGCGGTCGAAGAGCCGGGCGGAGAGCGATTCCTCCAGGGCCCGAAGCCGTCGGCCCGCGGTCGGCTGGGTGACCTTGAGCTGGCGCGCCGCAGCGGAGAGCGAGCCTTCCCGCGCCACGGCCAGGAAGACGCGCAGATCGTCCCAGTTCAGCGCCATGGCTTGCTCTCCCATCTAAACGGATTTGTTTAGAGGCTATGCGAAATCGAAAAGCGCGCAACATTTTTCTTTAGGCTAAGTCGGAATCTCGCACGAACACCCAGCCCAGCGAGACCGCCATGTACTTCGAGAGCCGACTCTGGACCTTCACCAAGGGCCTGCGCGGCCGCATCGCGGCGGCGGGCGGCATCGGCCTGCTGTCGTCGCTGCTGGGGGTCGCCCGCCTGGCGCTGCTCGGCTGGCTGCTGGGCCTGGTCTTCGCCG
The DNA here is from genome assembly GCA_030066685.1 of Kiloniellales bacterium. Taxonomy (NCBI): domain Bacteria; kingdom Pseudomonadati; phylum Pseudomonadota; class Alphaproteobacteria; order Rhodospirillales; species Kiloniellales bacterium. Next base: position 79,275 of record JASJBF010000025.1, read on the forward strand.
GCGAGCCCCTGGAGGCCCTGCTGCCGGCCGCCGCCGGGGTCGCCGGGGTGATCCTGCTGCGCGGCGGGGTCGAGTACTGGCGCCTGGCCCTGGCCCACGAGACCGCGGCGCGGGTCCAGCTGCACCTGCGCGCCCTGCTCTACGACAAGGTGCTGGAGCTGGGCCCGGCCCACTTCGGCCTGAGCCGCAGCGGCGAGGTCGTCACCTCCCTGGTCGAGGGGGTCGAGCAGCTGGAGGTCTACTTCGGCCGTTACCTGCCGCAGCTCCTGGTCGCCGCCCTGACGCCGATCGCCATCTTCGGCTTCGTCGCCGCCCTCGACCTGCCGGTCGCCGCGGTCCTGCTCGGCTTCGCCCTGGTGACCCTGCTGGCGCCCTCCTTCTACCAGCGCTGGGACAGCCGCGGGGCCCTGGCCCGCTCCAAGGCCTACCGCGCCTACGCCGCCGAGTTCCTCGACGCGGTCCAGGGCCTGGCGACCCTCAAGGCCTTCGGCCAGAGCCGCAGCCGCGCCAAGCTGCTTGCTGACAAGGGCGACGCCCTGTTCCGCCGTACCATGGGCGTCCTGGCGACCAGCGCCCTGACCCGCGGCATCACCGACAGCGGAATTGCCATCGGCGCCGCGGCGGCGCTGGCCCTCGGCGCCTACCGCTTCGGCCAGGGCGAGATCTCCCTGGCCGCCCTGCTCGTCATCCTAATGCTGGGCGTGGAGGTCTTCCGCCCGCTGCGCGAGCTGCGCGACCTGCTGCACGACGGCATGCTGGCCCGGTCCGCGGCGGAGGGCGTGCTGGACCTGATGGGCCGCGCGCCCCTGGTCCGCGACTCGGCCGCCTCGCGGGACCACGGGGACGACCTCGAGCCGAGCCTCGCCTTCGAGGAGGTGCAGTTCAGCTATCCGGCCGGCCGCGGCGCGACCCACGACGGCTTGAGCTTCTCGGTCGGCGCCGGCGAGCGGATCGGCATCGTCGGCCCCAGCGGCAGCGGCAAGTCCTCGATCCTGCGCCTGCTGCTGCGCTTCTACGAGCCCCAGGCCGGCCGCATCCGGGTCGGCGGCCGGGACCTCCGCGGGCTGAGCTTCGCGGAGCTGCGCCGGCACTTCGCGATCGTCAGCCAGGACACCTACCTCTTCCACGGCACGGTCGAGGACAACCTGCGCCTGGGCAAGCCGACTGCCACGCAGGAGGAGCTGGAGGCGGCGGCCAGGGCCGCCAACGCCGAAGAGTTCATCCGCGCCCTGCCGCAGGGCTACCGGACCGTGATCGGCGAGCGCGGCATCCGGCTCTCCGGCGGCCAGCGCCAGCGCATCGCCATCGCCCGGGCGCTGCTGCGCGACGCGCCGATCCTGATCCTGGACGAGGCCCTTTCGGCGGTCGACGCCGACAACGAGGCGGTGATCCAGGAGGCCCTGGACCGCCTGATGCAGGGCCGCACCACCCTGACCCTGGCGCATCGGCTGTCCAGCGTGATCGGCGCGGACCGGATCCTGGTCATGGAGCGCGGCCGGGTCGTCGAGCAAGGCAGCCACGAGGAGCTGGTCGCCCGCGAAGGCGCCTACCACAGCCTGATGGCCGAGCAGCTGCGCGACAGCGCCGCCGGCCGCGAGATCATCCTGCCCGAGGGCGGACCGGTCGGAGACGACCTTCCGGCGGCGGGCACGAGCGGTCCTACCGCCGAGGAGCGGCCGGAGGACGCCATCGTGCGCGCCGAGGGCCTGGGCTGGGGCGGCGTCCTGCGCGAGCTGCTGGGTTTCATACGGCCCTGGAAGGGTCGGCTGACCGTGACCGTGGTCCTGGGCATCGGCCGGGTCGCCGCCTTCATCGGGGTCGGCGTGGTCTCGGCCCTGATCGTGGCCGGGCTCAAGACCGGGGCGCCGGTCGAAGGCCTATTGGTGGCGCTGCTCCTGCTCGCCCCGGCGGCCGGGCTGCTGCACTGGCTGGAATCCTGGATCGCCCACGACATGGCTTTTCGCCTGCTGGGCAGCCTGCGCCGGCAGCTTTTCGACAAGCTGGACCGCCTGGCGCCGGCCTTCCTGGTCCGCCGGAGGACCGGCGACCTGGTGTCCATGGCGACCCACGACGTCGAGATGGTCGAGTCCTTCTTCGCCCACACCGTGGCCCCGGCCTTCGTCGCGGTCCTGGTGCCGACGGCCGTGGTCGCCACCCTGCTGGCCTTCGACTGGCGCCTGGCGGCGGCGCTGGCGCCCTTCCTACTGGCCGTCGGCCTGAGCCCGATCCTGCTGCGGCGGCGGATCGACCGCCTGGCGGCCCGCTCCCGGGAGGCGCTGGGCGAACTGAACGCCCAGGCCGTGGACAGCGTCCAGGGCCTGACCGAGATCCTCGCCTTCCAGCAGGGCCCCGCCCGCCGCGAGACCTTCCTGGAGGGCGTGCGCCGGCACCACCGCTCGCGCCTGCCGTTCTTCCGGGAGCTGACCGCCCAGACCGCGATGGTCGAGGTCGCGACGGCCATGGGCGGCCTGGCGATCGTCGCCACCGGCGGCTACCTGGCCCAGGCCGGGGCGATCCCGGCGGCGCTGCTGCCGCTCTTCACCCTGATCGCCATGGCCGCATTCCTGCCGGTCTCGGAGATCGCCGAGGCCGGCCGCCAGCTGGCCGACACCTTCGGCGCGACCCGGCGGCTCTACGCGGTGAACCACGAGCCGGTCCCGGTCACCGACGGGCCGCTGGAGGGCGAGCCGAAGACCCGAGGCGGGGCCGAGGTCGCCTTCTCCGGCGTGAGCTTCACTTACCCGGGCCAGGTCCGCCCGGCCCTGGAGCAGGTCTCCTTCGAGGTGCCCGCCGGCAAGACGGTCGCCCTGGTCGGCGCTTCGGGCGCGGGCAAGACCACCATCGCCCACCTGCTGCTGCGCTTCTGGGATCCCCAGGCGGGGGAGATCCGCCTGGCCGGGGAGCGGCTGGGCGACTACCGGCTCGACCCCCTGCGCCGCTGCGTCGCCCTGGTCGCCCAGGACACCTACCTCTTCAACGACAGCCTGGGCGCCAACATCCGGATCGCCCGCCCCGGCGCCAGCGACGAAGAGGTTGAGGCGGCGGTCCGCCAGGCCGCCCTGGCGGACTTCGTCGCCAGCCTGCCCCAGGGCCTGGACACGCCGGTCGGCGAGCGCGGCATGACTCTTTCCGGCGGCCAGCGCCAGCGGGTCGCCATCGCCCGCGCCTTCCTCAAGGACGCGCCGGTGCTGGTGCTCGACGAGGCGACCTCGCACCTGGACGCGCTCAGCGAGCAGGCGGTCCACCGGGCCCTGGCCGCGCTGATGAAGAACCGCACCACCCTGGTCATCGCCCACCGGCTTTCCACCGTGCGCGACGCCGACCAGATCCTGGTGATGGACCGCGGCCGCATCCTGGAAGCCGGCCGCCACGAGGCGCTTCTGGCCCAACGCGGCGCCTACGCCCGTCTGGTCGGCCGCCAGCTCGCGGCAGGCAGGCAGGCGGCGGAGTGAAGCTGTATCTGAGCGTTCTGCGGCACGGCCCGCATGCTTCGACAGGCTCAGCATGAGGACCCAATACCAGGGGCCTCCTCATCCCGAGCTTGCCGAGGGACCAAGGGCGAGGTTCGACTCGGCGCGCTTGCTCGCTGCCCTACTTGGCGGTGAAGCCGCCGTCGACGTAGAGAAGCTGGCCGGTGACGTAGTCGGAGGCGGGGGCAGCGAGGAAGATGGCGGCGCCGCGCAGGTCGTCCAGGCGGCCGTTGCGGCCGACCATGGTTTGGGCCGCCATGCGGGCCGAGACCTCGGGATCGGCGAAGACCGGCGCGGTCAGCTCGGTCGGGAAGAAGCCGGGGGCGATGGCGTTGCAGGCGACGCCGTCCTTCGACCAGGCCTCGGCCATGGCCCGGGTCAGCTGGGCGACGCCGCCCTTGGAGGCACCGTAGGCGACGCCGCTGGGAAAGGCGCGGGCCGACTGCAGGGAGGCAATGTTGATCACCCGGCCCCAGCCCTTGTCGCGCATCGCCGGGACCAGGGCCCGGGCCAGGAAAAAGGGGGTGGCCAGGTTGATCGCCAGGGTCAGGTCCCAGTCGTCAGGGGTGATCTCCCCGGCCGGCTGGCGCAGGTTGACCCCGGCGGCGTTGACCAGGATGTCGGGCGCCCCGAAGGGGCCGGCCAGGGCCGCCGCCGGTTCCTCCAGCTTGCGGTAGTCGGCAAGGTCGGCGGGCACCGCCGCCGCCCTGCCGCCCTCGCCCTCGATCGCCGCCTCCGCCTCGGCCAGCCTGGCTTCGCGCCGCCCGGTCACCACCACCGCCGCGCCGGCGCCGGCCAGAGCGAGGGCGATCTCGCGGCCGATGCCGCTGCCGCCGCCGGTTACGGCGGCGACGCGGCCGGTCAGGTCGAAGAGCGCCTGCATGGCCTAATACCAAGGAGTGTTGATAATGACCCATTTGATGGCGCGCTGCGGCCCGCCGGGCAGGCGCGGCCGGCAGCGCGATGCCCACGCAGCGGTGCCGGGTACCGTAAGCGGAGCGCAACGCAGCGGGCGGTCAAGCAAACCCGGCCTTCGGTGGCGCGCGGCGGCCCGCCGGGTGCGTTGCG
>JASJBF010000026.1 GCA_030066685.1 Kiloniellales bacterium
CACGAAGCCGTAGTGGTGCGACTTGTGGCAGTTCCGGTCGACGATCACGATGTCGCCCGGCTTGCACAGGGCCTGGACGACGATCTTGTTCGCCGTCGAGGTGCCGTTGGTCACGAAGTAGCTGTGCTCCGACCCGAAGGCGCGCGCCGTCAACTCATGCGCCTCCTTGATGGTGCTCTTCGGCTCCAGGAGGCTGTCCAGCCCGCCGGCCGTCGTCGAGGTCTCGGCGAGGAACAGGTTGGTGCCGTAGAAGTGGCCCATGTCCCGGATCCAGTGGGACTTGAAGATCGACTTGCCGCGGGCGATCGGCAGGGCGTGGAAGGTGCCGATCGGGCGCCGGCTGAACTTCTGCAAATTCGAGAAGTGGGGCGTCTTGTAGCGCTCGCCGACCCCTTCGAGGATGCTGAGATGCAGCTCGTTCAGTTCCTCGACGTCGTAGAATATCCGGCGGATATGCGCCGCGGTCGCTTGGGCGGCCAAGGCTTCCACGCGCCGGTCCGTCATCAGGAAGATGTCCAGCTCCGGCCGGATGTTGTAGATCGAATCGGCGAGCGCGGTGCCGTAGCTCTCCGGTGCGAGCGTGTCGGGATCGTGCTCGACGAAACGATCGATTCGGTCGCGCAGCGTTTGGAAGTCGAAGCGCGACTCGAAGGGGAAGTAGTCGTAGATCACGACCGACTGGGCGTTGTGGTTCATGATCACGCCGGCGATGGCGTCCTCGAAGCTCGGCACCCAGACCATCTCGTAGATGAAGGGGTCCTCCGGCCGACGAAGCTTCTTCATTTCGTCGCGGATCCGCTGTTGCTGTTGCGGATTGATGTTGTCGTCGACCACCATGACCTCGAAATAGGGCCGCGAGAACTCACGCTGCTCGTAGTATTCCGGCAGGCCCGCCACATCGTCCTGGACGTCCTCGGTGAGGTTCCAGGCCGCCGTGCCCCGGCGGTAGCTGCCGGTCATCAGGTTGCGGGTGATGCGATCCACCGCCTGCGCGAAGGCCGCGAAGTCGCCCTCCTTGAAGAGATTGACGATGTCGGTGTAGAGGGCCGCGCCGGGGTAGGCCCAGAAGGTCTCGAAGGCCTCTCGAAGGGCCAGCAGGTCCTTGACCCTGTCCTCCAGCTCCTTGGTGTCGCGGCCGCTCGCCTTCGCATGGCTCAACCTCACGGCCGCGTTGTTCAGATCGTTCCAGCTGTCCAAGCGGTTTGTCGCGACATTGAAGAAGTCCAGAACCGACATGCCGGCTTTGCTCTTGGCAGGCGCTTTGCGAGCGACGGTTTGAGGCCTTCTCTGAGCGCTTACTTTCGTTGCCACGATTGTTCTCCCTATGGGCCTAGTGGTGAGGGGCTTGTTTCGTTCGAAGAGGACCGGCCTGTGCGGCGCCGGGATACAACGGCGGAAATGCCCGTCGGCGATCCGGGTCCTGCAGGCGTCTTCGCGATCGACGGGGTGTTCGAGGTCTGCCGACGCCGACCCTGCCATCGAAGTCCGAGCCCGCTCGGCAATCCCTTCAACTGGAGGAACGCTACGGCAGCCCGACCGCCGTTAATTGCCAACAGGTGCCAGATACGAGGCGAAGCGTGGCAAGCGTCCACGGCCGGCCTTCGCGATCGAAATGCGGCGGGCTGCGTGCCATTCGGCGACTGCGCTCTGCAGGATCATCTGGCTCTCGGCGCCGGATGCCGATCCGCCCCTGGCAGCCCGGTCGAAATCAGCGCGACGAAGCCCTGATAAGGCGGGATTCAGATATGAGGTCGATCCGACCTCGTATCATCGTGTTCCGGCGTCCTTGGGCAGGACCGCTGTGGCCTCGATCTCGACCTTCGCCTGGTCTTCGACCAGGGCGCCGACCTGGACCAGGGTCATGGCCGGGTAGTGGCGGCCCATGACCCGCCGGTAGGCGGCACCGAGCTCCTTGAGGCAGCCCAGGTACTCCCGCTTGTCGAGGACGTACCAGGTCAGGCGGACGACGTGCTCCGGCCCGGCGCCGGCCTCGGATATGATCTCGACGATGTTCCTGAGCGCCTGCTCGGCCTGGCCGACGAAGTCCTTGGCCTCGAAGACCTGGTCGCCGGTCCAGCCGACCTGGCCGCCGACGTGGATGCTCGGCCCCTCGGCCAGGATGCCGTTGGCATAGCCGCTGGCCGGCTTCCAGTGTGCGGGATGAAGCAATCGATGCATGGGCGTTCGCTCCTGGCTCAGGCGCCCGGAAGGAAGGGGCGGAGGGTTGAAAGGGCGTATGCGGGCAGGCCTCGTGCCTTGCCGCTGACGCCGTCGGTCTCGAAGGCAGCCACGTTCAGACTCCCAAATAGCGGTTCTGCAGGCCGACGTCGGCCAGCAGCGCCGCAGGAGCGCCGTGCCAGACGCTGCGGCCCTTCTCCAGAATGACACAGCGGTCGGCCAGGGGCGCCAGCTCCTTCAGGTTCTTGTCGACGATCAGGGTCGAAAGGCCCTGGGCCTTGAGGCCGGCGATGACCGCCCAAATCTCCTGGCGGATGATCGGCGCCAGGCCTTCGGTCGCCTCGTCGAGGATCAGAAGCTTCGGGTTGGTCATCAGGGCGCGGCCGATGGCGAGCATCTGCTGCTCGCCGCCGGAGAGCGTGCGGGCCGACTGCTCGGCGCGCTCCTTCAAGCGGGGAAAGAGCGCGTAGACCGTCTCCAGGTTCCAGCCGCCGCCCCGCGCCGTCGCCACCAGGTTCTCCCAGACGCTGAGGTTGGCGAAGCAGCGCCGGCCCTCGGGCACCAGGCCGATCCCCAGGCGCGCCACGCGAAAGCCGGGCAGCCCCGCCAGGCGCCGCCCTTCGAAGACGACCTCGCCCCGGCGCGGCGGGGTCAGGCCGCAGATCGAACGCAGGGTGGTGGTCTTGCCCATGCCGTTGCGGCCCAGCAGCGCCACCATCTCGCCCTCGCCAAGCGCCAGCTCGACCCCGAAGAGCGCCTGGGAGGGACCGTAGAAGGTCTCGAGTCCGCTGACCCTCAGCATGCCTCGGCCCCCAGGTAGGCCTCGCGCACGACCGGCGAGGCGCGCACCTCCTCGACCGTGCCGGAGGCGACGATCCGGCCGTAGACCAGCACCGAGATCCGGTCGGCGAGGGCGAAGACCGCATCCATGTCATGCTCGACCAGGAGGATCGCGGTTTCTTGTTTCAACTCTTGCAGGAAGCCGGCCAGGCGCTTGGAGCCCTCCGGTCCCAGCCCGGCCATGGGCTCGTCGAGAAGGAGCAGCGCCGGCCGCATGGCCAGGGCGATGGCGACCTCAAGCTGCCGGCGTTCGCCGTGGGACAGAGCCTCGGCCGCGACCTCGGCACGGTCCGCCAGCCCGACCCGGGTCAGCGCCGCCATGGCTTGCTCGACCAGGGCAGCCTCGTCGCGCACCCGGGACCAGAAGCGGAAGCTCGACCCGCTGCGCGCCTGCACGGCGAGCAGCACGTTGCGCAGGACCGAGAACTCCACCGCCAGGGAGGAGATCTGGAAGGTCCGGCCCAGGCCCAGCAACGCCCGCCGCGCCACCGAGAGGCCGGTGATGTCCTGACCGCGGAACCTGATCCGGCCGGCATCGGGGCGCAGGGTGCCGGCGATCTGGCCGATCAGGGTCGACTTGCCGGCGCCGTTCGGGCCGATCAACGCGTGGATCTGGCCGGGCGCGACGGCGAGGGAGACCTCGTCGGTCGCGCGCAGGGCGCCGAAGGCTTTCTGCAAGGCCTGGAGCTCGAGAAGCGGCTCAGTCATGGCGGGCCTTTCCGGCCGCCAGGCCGATCAGTCCGCCGCGCGCGAAGAGCACGACCGCCAGGAGGATCAATCCCAGGAAGAGCTGCCAGCGATCAGTGAAGCCGCCGATCAGGGTCTCCAACAGGATGAAGAGCGCCGCCCCGGCGACCGGGCCGAAGAGCCGGCCGACCCCGCCCAGGATGACGAAGATCATGATCTCCCCCGAACGGTGCCAGGACAGCATGGAGGGGCCGACGAAGCCGTTGAGGTCGGCGAAGAGCGCCCCGGCCAGGCCGGTGATCATGGCCGAGACCACGAAGCCGGTCAGCTTGATCGGATAGGGCGCGATGCCGACCGTGGCCAGGCGCAGTTCGTTCTGCCGGGCGCACTGCAGGGCCGCGCCGAAGCGCGAGCCGACCAGGCGGGCGCTGGCGAAGAGCGCCAGCATCAAGAGCGCGAAGCAGACCAGAAAGAGCACCAGCGGCCGGCCGCTGTCGACCACCGGCAGGACGTTGCGCACGTAGATCGGCAGGCCGTCTTCGCCGCCGTAGGTCGGCAGGGAGATCGCCAGGTAGTAGATCATCTGGGCGAAGGCCAGGGTGATCATGATGAAGTAGACGCCGGAGGTGCGCAGCGAGACGGCGCCGATCGCCGCCGCCGCCAGCCCGGCCAGCAGCATGGCCAGGGGCCAGATCACCAGCATCTGGTCCGTGCCGCCGATCTCGACGGGCCAGGTGAGGAAGGCCGAGCCGTCGAAGGCGTGTGTCGCCGCGATGCCGGCGACGTAGCCGCCGAGGCCGAAGAAGGCCGCGTGGCCGAAGCTGATCATGCCACCGTAGCCCAGAGCCAAGTTCAGGCCGACTCCGGCCAGGGCCAGGATCGCGACCCGCGTGGCCAAGGAGACGTAGAAGGGCTCGTCCAGGGCGGAGGCGATCAGCGGCGCCGCCAGCAGCAGGGCCGCGATCGCCGCGTTGACCAGGGTCTCCCGGCTCAGGTCAGGCATGGACCGGGAACAGGCCTCTGGGCCGCCAGATCAGCACCAGAGCCATCAGCAGGTAGATCGCCATGGAGGCCAGGGCGGAGCCGACCGCCGTCGCCTCGGCGCTCGGCAGAAAGAGCGCGAAGGCCTGCGGCAGGAAGACCCGGCCCAGGGTGTCGACCAGCCCGACCAAGACCGCGCCGATCAAGGCGCCCTTGATCGAGCCGATGCCGCCGACGACGATGACCACGAAGGCCAGGATCAGGACCGGCTCGCCCATGCCGACCTCGACCGATTGCAGGGCGCCGACCAGGGCCCCGGCGATGCCGGCCATGGCGGCGCCCAGGGCGAAGACCACGGTGTAGAGCGTCTTGATATCGACCCCCAGCGCCCCGATCATCTCGCGGTCGCTCTCGCCGGCGCGGATGCGCATGCCCAGCCGGGTCCGCGCGATCAGCAGGTAGAGCCCGAGCGCCAGCAGCGTGCCGACCACGATGATCGCCAGGCGATAGACCGGATAGCCAGCGCCCCCGGGCAGGGTGACCGCGCCCGACAGGGCCTCGGGAATGTCGAGGTAGAGCGGCCGGTCGCCGAAGACCCAGCGGGTCCCCTCGCTGAAGATCAGGATCAGCGCGAAGGTCGCCAGAACCTGGTCCAGGTGGTCTCGGTCGTAAAGCCGCCGGATCACGACCATTTCCACCACCGCGCCCGCCGCCGCGGCCGCGACCAGCCCGGCCCCCAGCCCGAGCCAGAAGGACCCGGTCGCCTGCACGACCCAAGCGCAGACGAAGGCGCCGGTCATGTAGAGCGCGCCGTGGGCCAGGTTGATCAGGCCCATCACGCCGAAAACCAGGGTCAGCCCGGCCGCCATGAGGAACAGCATGACGCCGAACTGCACCCCGTTGAGGATCTGCTCGATGAGAAAGGCGGCCGACACGGGCTGGCTGTCCTGAAGGTCGGGGCCGCACCGCGTTGCGGCCCTCTACGGCTTACAATTTGCAGTCTTCGACGTAGGCGTTGGAGCGGTCGGCCAGACCGAGGCCGACGATGCGGTTGGTCAAGACCTCGCCCTCTATGACCACTTCGCGGACGTAGATGTCCTGGACCGGATGCTGGTTGCTGTCGAAGCGGAACTTGCCGCGCACGGAGGCGAACTCGGCGGCCTTGAGCGCGGCCCGGAAGGCGTCCTTGTCGCCGATGCCGCCGGCCGTGTCGAGGGCGGCCAGGATCAGGTTGGCGGCGTCGTAGCCCTGGGAGGCGTAGAGCGAGGGCAGCCGGCCGTACTCCTCCTGGAAGGCCGCGACGAAGGCCTTGTTGGCGCGATTGTCCAGGTCCTTGGACCACTGCGAGGTGTTCTTGACGCCCAGCGCGGCTTCGCCGACCGCCTTGAGGATGCCCTGGTCGAAAGAGAAGGCCGGGCCGAAGACCGGCGCGTCCAGCCCGGACTGGGCGTACTGCTTCATGAAGGCGATCCCCATCCCGCCGGGCAGGAAGAAGAAGACCGAGTCCGGCTTGGCCTCGCGGATCTGGGCGATCTCGGCGGCGTAGTCCTTCTGCCCCAGCTTGGTGTAGGTCTCACCGGCGAGATCGCCGGTGTAGAAGCGCTTGAAGCCGGTCAGTGCGTCCTTCCCGGCCGGATAGTTGGGCGCCAGGATGTAGGGCTTTTTGAAACCCTGGGCCTGGACGTAGCCGCCCATCGCCTCGTGCAGGTTGTCGTTCTGCCAGGCGACGTTGAAGTAGTTCTCGTGGCAGCCCTTGCCGGCCAGGGCCGAGGGCCCGGCGTTGGGCGAGATGTAGAACACGCCTTGGCGCACCGCTCCCGGCACCACGGCCATGGCCAGGTTCGACCAGATGATGCCGGTCAGGATGTCGACCTTGTCGCGCTGGACGAACTTGTCGGCGATCTGCTTGGCCAGGTCCGGCTTGCGGGCGTCGTCCTCGACCAGGACCTCCAGGTCCTTGCGGCCGGAACGCTTGACCGCCAGCAGGAAGCCGTCCCGGACGTCGATCCCCAGGCTGGAGCCGCCGCCCGAGAGCGTCGTGATCATGCCGACCTTCACCGGTTCCGCCGCCGCGGCGCTGACCGCGCCGGCGACCGCCAGAGCAGAACAGATACCTTTCAGAATGTTGCGCATCTAAAAGCCTCCTTGCTTGTGTTTCTTTTTGTACCGGCTGGGGTTGCGGATGGACTCACCCCCACCCCAACCCTCCCCCATTAAGGGGGAGGGGGTGGCGCGCCGGCCGCACCACGGTTCCCTCCCCCCTTGTGGGGGAGGGTTAGGGTGGGGGGTGTCGCGGGCAATGACTTTGACGTTTCCTGGCACTAATCCGTTCCCGCCGCTTTCAGCTTGAATCTCTGGATCTTGCCGGTCTGGGTCTTGGGCAGGGCCTCGGTGAAGCGCACCGAGCGCGGGTACTTGTAGGGCGCGATGGTCGCCTTGACGTGCTCCTGCAGGCGCTTGACGCAGGCCTCGTCCCCCGCCGCCCCCTCGGCCAGCACCACGTGGGCCTGGACGATCTCGCCCCGCTCCGGGTCCGGCGCGCCGACCACGGCGCATTCCGCCACCTCGGGGTGGGAGAGCAGGGCCGCCTCGACCTCCGGCCCGGCGATGTTGTAGCCGGAGGAGATGATCATGTCGTCGCTGCGCGCGGCGAAGTGGAAGCGGCCCTCGACGTCCACCGAGAAGGCGTCGCCGGTCAGGTTCCAGCCGTCGCGCACGTAGTCCTTCTGGCGCGCGTCGGCCAGGTAGCGGCAGCCCGTCGGGCCGCGCACCGCCAGCTTGCCGACCTCGCCCGGCGGCAGGACGCGCAGCCGATCATCCACCACCCGCGCCTCGTAGCCCGCCACCGGCCGGCCCGTCGACCCCGGCGTAGCGTCCTCGACGCGGTTGCTGATGAAGATGTGCAGCAGCTCGGTGGCGCCGATGCCGTCCAGGATCGGCACCCCGGTCTTCTCGACCCAGGCCTCGAAGGTCGGCGCCGGCAGGGTCTCGCCGGCCGAGACCACCAGGCGCAGGCTGGAGAGATCCGCGCCCTCCTCCATGGCCGCCAGCATCGCCCGGTAGGCGGTCGGCGCGGTGAAGCAGATGGTCGCGCGGTAGGTCTCGATGATCTTGACCAGGTTGGGCGGAGTCGCGTCCTCTAGCAGGGTGGCCGTGGCGCCGAAGCGCAGCGGGAAGATCGCCAAGCCGCCGAGTCCGAAGGTAAAGGCCAGCGGCGGCGAGCCGACGAAGACGTCGGCCGGCTTCACCCCCAGCACCGACTTGGCATAGCCGTCGGCGATGATCAGCAGGTCGCGGTGGAAATGCATGGTCGCCTTGGGCGCGCCGGTGGTGCCCGAGGTGAAGCCGAGCAGCGCGACGTCGTCGCGCCCGGTGTTGACGGCCTCGAAGACGACCGGCTTGGTCAGCGCCTTCTCGTCCAGCTCGGCCTCGTGGTTGCGCGTGCCGTCGAAGTAGACGACCCGCTCCAGGAACGCGCTGTCCGCGGTGCAGGCCTCGAGCTCCTCGCCCATGCGGCTGTCGCAGAGCGCCAGGCGGACCTGTGCCTTGTCGACGATCTTGCTCAGCTCGCCGGCGCGCAGCATCGGCATGGTGTTGACCACCACCGCGCCGGCCTTGGTCGCCGCCAGCCAGGCCGCGACCATGGCGGGGTTGTTGCCGGAGCGGATCATCACCCGGTTGCCCGGGACGATGCCGTAGTCCTCGACCAGCACGTGGGCCAGGCGGTTGGACCAGTCGGTCAGCTCCTTGTAGGTACGCACCCGGCCGTTGCCGATCAGGGCGATGTGATCGCCGAAGCCCCGCTCGACCATGCGGTCGGTCAGCTCGACCGCGGCGTTGAGGTGCTCCGGGTACTGGAACTCCGGCCGCTCCAGCAGCAGGTCGGGCCAAAGCTCCGCGGGCGGCAGGGAGTCCCGCGCGAAAGTGTCGACATGTGCGCTCGGTCCCAGCATGTCACGCTCCTTTCATCGCGCCGGCACCGGCTCCAGCGAGAGCCTGGCGCGCGATGATCACCTTCTGGACCTCCGAGGCGCCCTCGTAGATCCTGAGCGCCCGGATCTCGCGATAGAGCCGCTCCACCGAATGGCCGGCGCGCACGCCGTCGCCGCCGTGGATCTGCACCGCCTTGTCGATCACGGCCTGCGCCGACTCCGTGGCGAAGAGCTTGGCCATCGCGGCCTCGCGGGTGATGCGCGCGGCACCCGAATCCTTGGCCCAAGCGGCCCGGTAGACCAGCAGCGCGGCGGCATCCACGTCCAGCGCCATCTCGGCGAGCTGGCCCTGGACCAGCTGCAGCTCGGCCAGCGGCGCGCCGAAAAGCTCGCGCTCGCGTGCCCGCGTCAGGGCCGCGTCCAGGGCCCGCCGCGCGAAGCCCAGGGCCGCCGCGCCCACGCTCGGTCGGAAGACGTCGAGCACGCTCATCGCGATCTTGAAGCCCTCGCCCGGGGCGCCGATCCGGGCCGAGGCCGGCAAACGCAGCGCGTCGAAGCGCAGCCGCGCCAGGGGATGCGGCGCGATGACCTCCAGCCGCTCGGCGATTTCCAGGCCGGGCGTCTCCGCCGGCAGGATGAAGGCCGAGAGCCCCTTGGCCCCCGGCGCCTCGCCGCTGCGGGCGAAGACCACGTAGAGGTCCGCGATGCCGCCGTTGGAGATCCAGGTCTTCTCGCCGCTCAGGACGTAGTCGTCGCCGTCGCGGACCGCCGTGGCCTCGATATTGGCCACGTCGGAGCCGGAGCGCGGCTCGCTCAGCGCGAAGGCCGCGATCGCCGTGCCCGCCCGGGTCCGCGCCAGCCAGGCCCGCTGCTCTGCCGTGCCGAAGAGGGAGATCGCGCCGCTGCCCAGGCCCTGCATGGCGAAGGCGAAGTCGGCCAGGCCGTCGTGGCGCGCCAGGGTCTCGCGGATCAGGCAGAGGGAACGCACGTCGAGGCCGGCCTCCGGCGCCTCCGGGTCGACGGCGGCGTGGCGCAGCCAGCCGTCGCGCCCCAGCCGCGCCACCAGGTCGCGGCAGGCCGCATCCGGGTCGTCGTGGTCAACCTCCGCCAGCTCCCGCGCCGCCCAGTCCTCCAGCTCGGCGGCCAGAGCCCGGTGCCGCTCGTCGAAGAAAGGCCAGTCGAGGAAGCTTCGGTCACCCATCGTCGGGGCTGCTCAGGAAATATTGATGCGTTTGGTCCGAGTGAAATCGGCCCGCTGCCGCGTCGCTCGTCGTTGAATATGCTTTGGCATGTCCTGCCTCCTCGCTCCTAACTGCAGGCCGATTTCACTCGGACCAAACGCATCAATATTTCCTGAGCAGCCCCTTAGTTGCCCTCGAAGACCGGCTTTTCCTTGGCCACGAAGGCCCGGTAGGCGCGCTCGAAATCGGCGGTCTGCATGCAGATTGCCTGGGCCTGGGCCTCCGCCTCGATGGCCTGCTCCAGGCCCATGGCCCATTCCTGGTTGAGCATGGTTTTGGTGATGCCGTGGGCGAAGTTGGGGCCCTCGGCCAGGCGCTGCGCCAGCGCGACCGCCTCGGTCTCCAACTCCGATGCCGCGACCAGCCGGTTGAAGAAGCCCCAGCGCTCGCCTTCCTCGGCGCTCATGGAGCGGCCGGTGAACAGCAGCTCGGCGGCGCGGCCCTGGCCGATAACCCGGGGCAGTAGGGCGCAGGCGCCCATGTCGCAGCCGGCCAGGCCGACCCGGGTGAAGAGGAACGCGGTCTTGGCCTCGGGCGTGCCCAGGCGCAGGTCGGCGGCCAGGGCGATCATGGCCCCGGCGCCGACGCAGACCCCGTCGACCGCCGCGATCACCGGCTGCGGGCAGGCGCGGATCGCCTTGACAAGGTCGCCGGTCATGCGTGTGAAGGCCAGCAGGCCCTTCATGTCGCGCTCGACCAGCGGGCCGATGATCTCGTGCACGTCCCCGCCCGAGCAGAAGTTGCCGCCCTTGGGGGCGAAGACCACTGCCGAGACGTCCTCGGCGTAGACCAGGGCGCGGAAGGTGTCGCGCAGCTCGGCATAGGACTCGAAGGTCAGGGGGTTCTTGCGCTCCGGCCGCGCCAGGGAGACGAGGGCGACCTCGCCGTCCATCCGCCAGTCGAAGTGCCGGGGCTTGAGGGTCTTCATCGCAGTCATGGCTCAGGCCGTCCCGTTGCCTCTGGGAAGCCGCTCCAGAAGGGAGATCAGCTTGTCGGTGTCGCCGGGGGAGACGGCGGCGAGGATCTCGTCGACCCAGCCTTCGTGGGTCTCCGCCATCTCCTCGAAGAAGGCGCGGCCCTTGGCGGTCAGGCGTACGAAGGTCGCGCGGCGGTCCTGCTCGTCGGGCACGCGCACCACGTGGCCGTCCCGGACCAGGCGGTCGACGATGCCGGTGACGTTGCCGTTGGAGACCATCAGCAGGCGCGACAGCTCGGTCATGGTCATCCCGGCCTCGAAGCGGAACAGCGCGGCCAGGACGTCGAAGCGCGGCAGGGTCACGCCGTAGCCGACCCGCAGGCGCTCGCGCAGCTCGCCCTCCATGAATCGCGTGCTGCGCAGCAGCCGAAGCCAGAGCCGCAGGCGCTGCTTGCTGGGACGGTTCTCCGCCACCCGGCGCTGGCTGCCGGCACGGGGCATCAGACCTCGCCTCCGGCGATCGCGATGGCCTGGCCGGTGACGGCGGCCGCACCGATCGAGCAGAGCCAGAGCACGGCCTCGGCGACCTCCTCGGGCCGGACGAAGCGGCCCTGGGGGTTGCTGGCCTGCAGGCGGCGCCGCGCCTCGGCCTCGCTGCGGCCCGTGGCCTCGGCGATGACCCGGATCGAGTCGTCCAGCAGCGGCGTCTCGGCGAAGCCCGGGCAGACCGCGTTCACGGTGATGCCGCTCCTGGCGGTTTCCTGGGCCAGGGCCCGGGTCAAGCCGACCACGCCGTGCTTGGCCGCGCAGTAGGGCGCGACATAGGCGTAGCCCTTGAGGCCGGCGGTCGAGGCGACGAAGACGATGCGCCCGTCGCCGCGCGCCTGCATCTCGGCCAGGGCGCCGCGGGCGCAGAGGAAGGCGCCGGTCAGGTTGACCGCCAGCATCCGCTGCCAGAGCGCCAGGTCCGTCTTGCCGAGCGGCGCGCTCTCCGCCGCGCCGGCGTTGGACACCAGGATGTCGAGCGGCCCGAAGGCGGCGCGGGCGGCCTCGAACATCGCCGCCACGCCGGCCTCGTCGGTCACGTCCGCCGGCACGGCCGCGGCCCTGGGCAGCGCGGCCGCGACCGCCTGCAGCGGCTCTTGCCGCCGCCCGACCAGGGTGACCGCGCAGCCCCGGGCCGCCAGAGCGCGGGCGATGGCGGCGCCGAGGCCGCTGCCGCCGCCGGTCACCAGGGCATGCTTGTCGCGCAGCTCGGCCAAGGTCACACCTTCATCGTCCCGGTCTCGCCGCGGGCCGCCAGGCGCTGCAGCTGGTCGCGTCCGGCCAGATAGGGTTTGGGCCAGACCGCGTCCGCCTGGCCCAGGGCCGCCGCCGCGTGCAGGGTCCAGTAGGGATCGGCCAGGTGCGGCCGGGCCAGGCAGCAGAGGTCGGCGCGCCCGGCCATGAGGATCGAGTTCACGTGGTCCGGCTCGTAGATGTTGCCGACGGCCATGGTCGCCAGCCCGGTCTCGTTGCGGATCCGGTCCGAGAAGGGCGTCTGGAACATGCGGCCGTAGACCGGCTGGGCCCGGGTCGAGGTCTGCCCGGCCGAGACGTCGATGATGTCGACCCCGGCTTCGCCCAGCCTGCGCGCGATGGCCACGGCCTCCTCCAGCGTGACGCCTTCGTCGCCGACCCAGTCGTGGGCCGAGATGCGGATCGAGATCGGCTTCTCCGCCGGCCAGACCGCGCGCACCGCCTCGAAGACCTCCAGCGGGAAGCGCAGGCGGTTGTCCAGCGAGCCGCCGTAGGCGTCGCCGCGCCGGTTGGTGAGCGGCGTGATGAAGGCCGAGAGCAGGTAGCCGTGGGCGCAGTGCAGCTCCAGCAGGTCGAATCCGCAGCGCAGCGCCATCTCGGCCGAAGCGACGAACTGGTCGCGGACCAGGTCCATGTCCGCCTTGGTCATCTCCCTCGGCACCTGGTTGGCCTCGGACCAGGGCACCGGCGAAGGCCCCATGACCTCCCAGTTGCCGGTCTCGAGCGGCGCGTCCATCTCCTCCCAGCCGAGCTGGGTCGAGCCCTTGGGTCCGGAGTGGCCAAGCTGGATCGCCACCTTTGCCGGCGTCTCGGCACGGATGAAATCGACGATCCGGGTCCAGGCGGCCTCGTGCTCGGGCGCGTAGAGGCCGGTGCAGCCGGGGCTGATCCGGCCCTCCGGCGAGACGCAGGTCATCTCGGTATAGACAAGCCCGGCGCCGCCCTTGGCCCGCTCGCCGTAGTGGATCAGGTGCCAGTCCGTCGGGTTGCCTTCGACCGCCTTGTACTGCGCCATGGGCGAGACCACGACCCGGTTGGCCAGCTCCAGACCGCGCAGGCGGAAGGGCACGAACATCGGCGGCCGGGCCCGGTTCGGCGTCTGGCCCGTCGCCTGGGTCTCGAACCAGGACTCTGCGCCCTCCAGCCAGCCGCCGTCGCGCAGGCGCAGGTTCTCGTGGCTGATCCGCTGCGAGCGGGTCAGCAGGGAGTAAGTGAACTGCACCGGGTCCAGGTGCAGGTAGCGCTCGACCTGCTCGAACCATTCGGTCGAGTTGCGCGCCGCCGATTGCAGGCGCAGCACCTCGGTTCGCCGCTCGTCTTCGTAGCGGGCGAAGGCGGCCGGCATGTCCGGCTCGGACTGCAGGTAGTCGGCCAGAGCGATGGCGCTCTCCAGGGCCAGCTTGGTGCCCGAGCCGACCGAGAAGTGCGCGGTCGCGGCGGCGTCGCCCATCAGGACGATCTTGCCGTGGGACCACTTCTCGCAGAGCACCCGTGGGAAGTTCAGCCAGGCCGAGCCGCGCAGGTGCTTGGCGTTGGACATCAGCTCGTGGCCGCCCAGGTAGCCGGCGAAGAGCTCTTCGCAGCGCGCGATGGTCTCAGCCTGGCTCATCCGGTCGAAGCCGAGGTTGCGCCAGGTGTCCTCGGCGCACTCCACGATGAAGGTCGCGGTGTCCGCGTCGAACTGATAGGCGTGGACCCAGATCCAGCCGTGTTCGGTCTCCTCGAAGATGAAGGTGAAGGCGTCGTCGAACTTCTGGTGGGTGCCGAGCCAGATGTACTTGCAGGCCCGGACGTCGACGTCGGGCTTGAAGACCGCGGCGTGCTCGCTGCGGATCTTCGAGTTCAGCCCGTCGGAGGCGACGATCAGGTCGTGGTCGTCGAAGTCCGCGGTCGAGGCGATCTCGGTCTCGAAGCGCAGCTCGATGCCCAGCTCCTGCGCCCGGTCCTGCAGGATGTTGAGCAGCTTGCGCCGCCCGATGCCGCAGAAGCCGTGCCCGGAAGAGACCGTCCGGCTGCCCCGGTAGTGGACCGCGATGTCGTCCCAGTAGGCGAAGTGCCGGCGGATGACCTCGGCGCTGACGGGGTCGTTGGCGGCGAGGTTGTCCAGGGTCTCGTCGGAGAGCACCACGCCCCAGCCGAAGGTGTCGTGAGGTCTGTTGCGCTCGACGACGACCACGTCGTGGGCGGGATCGCGCAGCTTGGCGCTGATCGCGAAGTAGAGCCCCGCCGGGCCGCCGCCGAGGCAGGCGATACGCTTGGCCATCTCTCGCGGCTCCTCAAGTGCTTCAAGCCTAAAATTTTAGATATAAAATTTCAAGCTTGAAGTTATGAGTCGCCACAGGCCCACGTTCTTGCCGAGGAAATCGTTCGTTACTCCGGCCAGGCCGCCGGGGTTGCCGCCTAGACGCCGTCGCGGGCGATGAAGGAGAGGCCGTCCATTTTCACCGAGTTGAGCGGCAGCAGGTTCTCGTCCTGGTCGACGACCACGATGGTGATCAGGGTGCGGCCGGCCTCGGCTGCGACGACGGCCGGGATCTGCATCGTCTTGGTGACGTTCATGTAGATCTTGATCGGCTTCATCTGCGGCCGGACGCGGCGATCGAACTTCTCCCGCGCCGGCGGCAGGGCGCAGTGGCCGTCTTCGCCGTAGCACATGGACTTGCCCAGCAGGATCCGAGACCCGGCGTAGTGATCGTTGCCCTCGGTCGGGGTGTCCGCGTCGGCGTCGGGCTGGTTGATGAAGACGCGCAGCTCCCGGGTGCCCTCGAGCGGATGGCCGACGTTGTGGAACTCGATGATCGCCGACTCGAAGCCGTCGGCGAGGTCGGCCACCGAGAACTGCGTCGGCGAGGCGTTGAAGGCCGCCAGGCCCGCCGCGACGTCCTTGCGGTCGAAGGACTCGAAGCACTCGTTGGCGATGTAGTCGTAGCCCAGGCTCATGCGGTGATTGACCGTCGTGCCCACGGTCATGTCGACGCCGGGCAGCGAGAAGTCGAGGCGCGGCACCACCGCGCCGTCGTGGCTCCGCTGCCAGCGCGCCCACTGGCGGTCGACGTTGGCATGGTGGATCCAGAAGATCGGGTCGTAGCCGGCGTAGTCGAAGGCGCCCATGTCGCCGCCGACCCGGACGTGAAGGCCGCCGTGCGGACCGTTGATCTCGCCCTGGAAGGGCAGGAACTCGTCCTCCTCGAAGGCGCTCTCCACTTCCTGTTTGAGTCGCGCGTAGCTCGGCGTCGTTCGGTTGCCGCGCCGGCTCATCCGGTCCACGAGGGTCCCGTCGGGTTCCCGGTAGTAGATCGGTCCGGCGAAGAGTGGGTTGTCGCTGCCGTCGGCCAAGGTCGCGTCGCGGCAGGGCGCGGGCAGGTCGTTGGAGGCGAGGGTCGCGGCCCCGCTCCAGTTCCAATAGGCCAGGGTCACGTCGGGGCTGTGGAACTGCATCGCCTTCTCGAGCCCGTAGAGGTAGGCGCGGTGCCAGGGCAGGAAGAGGCGGCCGTGATCGCAGTCCGCTTCGGGGCGGCCGTGCTTGCCGGCCCAGTACTGATAGCCGCGATTGTCATCCCGGTTTCGGATGCCGTAGACTGCGCCATAGGCGGCACGCAGCGTGTCGATCTCGCTGTCTGAGAAGTTGTTGATGTTCTTGCGATGCCGAACGTCTCCGAGCGCCGCCCGCTTTGCGTTGATGTCGAACTGCGACATGGCACAGCCTCCTCACGGCTCTTGTGTTTGCTTTGCGCCGCCGCCCTGGCGGCCGCTTGCCTCGGTGTCACCGAAGGGTCTCGCCGGGCCGAAGGCCAGGAGGCAGGGGTAGACCGCATGCCCGGCGAGAAAACGAGCTATTCGCCCCAGGACCTTATGGGTGCCTGGAAGCACGCCCACGAAGAAGATGATCCGAAGGACTCCTTGCGGCAGGTCTACCGACCGGGCAGCGGGGCCTTCAAACCCTCCCGCGGCCGCGAAGCCTTCGAACTGAAGGAGGAAAACCGCGCCACTTTCGACGAGATCGCGCCGGCCGACGGGTCGATCCCGACCGAAGCGCGCTGGCGGCTGGAGTCCGGCAACCTGCTGGTCATCGAGCAGCCGGACGGCCGGGTCCGGCGCTGGCAGGTCGAGGAGGCCGCGCCGGACCGCCTGGTCCTGCGGGAGATACTCGACTCCCCCTGAGCCGCAGATCGCGCGTCGGAACACCTGCCGACCCTCCGCGTCGAAGCGCCCTCGATCGCCGGCCTCGCCCCTGCCGAGGCCGGCGCCGGGGACCGGGCTCAGAGCTCTCGCTGGACCCGGGTGCAGGCCTTGTAGAGCCCGGGATCCGATTCCTCGTTCTGCAGGACCTCGGGCCTGAAGGTTCCGATCATGTCCTTCATGCGGGCGACCTGCTGGTCGGTGAACCTGTCCATCCAGTCGTCGTCCACGTAGTTCATGTAGTTCTGGACGGGCGCGGCGTCGCCGGGATTGCAGGCGTTGTGCCGCAGCCCGACCTCGGGCTTTCCGAAGTTCGGCCCGCTGTGCGGGACGGTGTCGCCGACATGGTCGCCGGTCGCGCTGCAGCCGCCCTGGAAGGTGTGGTAGAGGCCGAGCCAGTGGCCGACCTCGTGGGTCGCCGTCTGCCCGAGGTTGTAGGGCGGCGGCCCGATCTCCGGCAGCGAGCTGAAGAGCACGACGACGCCGTCCATCACCGGGTCTCCGGCCAGGTCCCAGGGGAAGGTGGCCCAGCCCAGAAGACCGCCGCCGTTGGTCGTGTAGAAGTTCAGCGTCGTTTCGGGGTCGGTCTGTAGGGCGGTCTTGGCCGCGCGCTCGGCGGCGGAGTCGTGCCCCATCCGGAACCAGTCGGCATTGTTCACCTCCTCGACGTCGGCCTCGCTGTGGGTGAAGACGATTCCGTGCAGCCGGTAGGCCGTGTTCAGCACGCGGACCTGGTCCTCGCGCTGCTGCGCGTTCACAACGCCCGCGGCGCCGTCGGTCAGGTGGATGAACTTGATCGGGATGTGGATGTTGCCGGTCGTGTCCCGGAAGGCGGCGTTGGCGCTGCGGAATTCCCGCAGCTTGGCGTCGACCTGGTTCCGCTTGACGTAGCTCGGCCGCGAACACCCGCAGCGCCGTCCGAAGGACTCGAAGTCGTCGTAGTCATAACCGCCGATGTTGTAGGTCTGCATGGCTTTTCTCCCAGTTCAACGTCGGGCGCTTACGTCGCCCGGATCGGAAGCTCCGCGTCGGTCGCCGGCTTTCCGGTCGGCCGGTGCCGAACCGGGCCGAGCGGCCGCTCCGCCGCCGGCCGGACCGCTGCCGAGCAAGCCCTAGGAACGGCCCCCGCGGCGCCGTCCCTCGGCTCGATTGAGTGGGTCGCTATACTGGCGCAGCCCTCCGCACGACCTGCTCAGCCGCCGATGAAGACTTGCCGTCCGATCTCGAGGGTCTTGCTTTAGGTCAAAGTTCGTAGACCTCTTGTCGGGGACGCTAGCGCGGCGGCGGCCCGGGAACTGTGGCAATTGCCACGGCCGCCGATCGCGAGGCCGGACCTCGACGTGCTATGCCGCTTTGCCGGGGCCTGGACCCGCCGCCGGCGGGTGGGCCCGCTCGCTCGGGCCGCCCGCCTCCACGGTTCCCTCTAGTCGGGGATCCTGAGGATCCCGCCGCTGAACACGATCAGGTCCCCGGCGTCGGGGCTGGGGTCGATCGCCGGAAGGTTGACCGCCTCTTTGAGCGGCGGCACCGCCTCGAGCGGTCCGCCGGTCCCGCCGCGCGGGACGGCCCGCACCACCTGGCTCGGCGGCAGCGGCGTCCCGTTCTTCAGGTGGTCGAACATGATGTCGAGCGCCTGGAAGAGGTAATGGTGCAGCGGGATCAGCTTGTCCGAGAACAGCGGCGTGTTGAAGGCCACGTCCAGGATGGTCAGGGCGTCCAGGTGATGGGCGTTCAGGACCTCGTAGTAGCGCAGCCCGGTCCCCGCGCCCTCGACCAGGCGGTTGAGCCCGACGTAGGCCCGCGATGTGTGGTTGGGGGCCAGGATGGCGTCCTGGCGCCCGGTCACGAAGACCGCCGGCTTGCCGCGCAGGTCGCCCTTGGCCCGGACCTTCGAGATCCCCCTGGCGATCCGCAAAGCATCGACCCGATCCCGGCCGCGGAGCTTCTTGCCGGTCTCGGGATCGCGGCCGGTCGCGAGAGCGCGCAGGCAGAGCGCGCCGTCGAGGTTCTGGTCGGCGCTGCCGTTCGAGGGGGAGATCGAGGTCTGGTCCCGCTTCGGGCCCAGGAGGGAATCGTTGTTGATGACGTTGACCTCCGCGGTCGGCGGGATGCCGTTCCCGGCCCCGAAGAGCGCCTGCTCGTCGGCCGGGTCAAGCTCGGCCGGGTTGTCTTCGCCGTCCGTCGCGCCGAAGCTGTAGCCGCAGAGGTTCCGGACCACGGAGAAGCGGCCGTAGGCGTTGGCATAGGTGATGCCGATCGCCTGGGGCACGAAGAGGCCGTAGTTGGAGGGCTGGGTGACGTTCTGCTCCGGCAGGATGCCGGCGGCGTTGATGATCCTCTGCGCGTCCTCGGCCCGCTCGTCGGTGTTCGCGCCGCTCACCAGGCCCTTCTCGAAGAGCGAGGTGCAGCGTGCCTCGCTGCCGCCGACATTGAAGGGCGCGCCGGCGTTGCTCGGCGCCAGGTTGGCGCAGCCCTGGTAGACGCTGAGGATCGTCGTGTAGTCGTAGAGGCTGCGGCTGTGGGCGAAGAGCACCTCGCCCTCGCCCTGCTGGATGCCGAAGGCGCCGCCCGGCTTCGGGTTGACGTTGGGCTCCGAGACCGCGATGCCGTCGATCAGGCCCTTCTTGTCCTGCTCCGCGGCGAGGACCGAAGAACCGCCGCCGTTCGACACGCTTGAAGCGATGACGATGGTGTTCTCCGGCGTGATCCCGCAGCCCTCGTCGTCGCCGTCATCGTCATCGTCCCCGCCGAAGCGCGCCAGGCTTTCGCCGTCGAAATCGTCGTCGGCGCAGAGCCCGTTGACGACCGCGAAGGCGAACTCGATCGACTCCAGGACGTTGCGGCCCCAGTCGGCCTCGGGGTTGAGCTGCGAATGGGCGTGCTTGTAGGCGAGTCGGTCCGGCGTCTTGGCGTTGAAGGCGGCCAGGGCCGCGTCGCTCAGCCGGGCCCGGAAGGCGGCGTCGCGGCCGGCGACCTTCGCATCCTCGCGCTGGCCCTGGATCAGGTTGACCGTGTCGCGCTGCAGGTTGTGGGCGCCGTTGCCGGTCCCCTTGTCGGTGTAGGCGACGGCGCAGCCGTTCCTGAGGCCCCACTCGCCGGCGGTGCCGATCGCGCCATAGACGCCGCGCGAGCCCGAGGAAGGCGCGGTCACGATGCAGGGCGCCTCGAAATCGAAGCTCTCGGGCACCTGGACCATGAGGGTCACGTTCTCCCGGCCCTTGGCCCGGCCGGCGTAGGCCAGGCATTCCAGGCCGGCGATCTTGCCCTCGGTTCCGGTGTCCTCGCCCTGGGCGTCGATGTTGGGGCCGAAGAGGGTGCCGTAGCCGCCGCCGGGGTCGATCGGCACCAGGGCCCGGTAGTTGCTGAAGATCGCCAGGCTGCGCAGCTCCGCGGTCGTCGGCGGGTCCGACAAAGTCGGCGCCGTGCCGAGGAGACCCAGGCCCGAGGCGCCGAGGCCGCCGGTCAAGAGGTCGTCGGTCGCGCCGTCGTACTGGGTGCAGATCACATCGCTTCGGATGAAGCGCGGCGGCTTCGCCTCGGCGCTCTGGAAACCAAAGGCCGCCGCCATCGCCAAGGCGGCGGCCGTCGTTATCGCAGGCTTCATAGGCTTTTCCTCCCAGGTGTTTCGCCGCACCCATAGAACACGTTTTGCACGCGCCGCGCGAGCGCCGGCCCTGTGGAAAACCCTGGCGAGGAAGGATCCGAAGGCGGGAAGCCTGGCCTGGCCCTACTGGCTGGCGGTGATTCCACCGTCGACGTAGAGGATCTGGCCGGTCACAAAGTCCGAGGCCGGCGCGCAGAAGAACAGGCCGGCGCCGGCCACGTCCTTGGGATCGCCGATCCGGCCGAGCGGAATCCGCGCGAGCAGTTCGCGCCGGAAGTCGTCGTTCTCCATCACATGGCGGATCAGCTCGGTGTAGATGAAGGTCGGCGCGATGCCGTTCACAGTGATCCCGTGGGGCGCCAGCTCCATGGCGTGCTGCTTGACCAGCATGACCAGCCCGCCCTTGGTCGCGCAGTAGGCGGAGTAGCCGCGTGCCCGCAGACCGAGCCGGGCGCGGACCGACAGCAGGTGCACCTGCCTGCCGCCCGCGCCGATCTCGATCTGCCGGGCGGCCACGCTTTGGCCCAGGAACATGGCCGACTTCAGGTTGGTCCGGTAAACCTCGTCGAAGGCCGCCTCGGTGACCTCCAGCAGCGGTTCCTCGCGCTGGATGCCGACGCAGTTGAACAGGATGTCGATGCGTTTGTGACGTGAGAACACGGCCTCGACTCCCTCGCGGATCGCCTCCACCTCCGCGCAGTCGATCGCCAGGCCGTCGGCGGCGAGGCCGGCGTCGTTCAGGTTTCGGGCGAGTTCGGCCGCCTTGTCGGCGTCGCGGCCCACGACCACGACCGTGGCGCCGGCCAGGGCCAGGGCCCAGGCGACGGCCTCACCGATGCCGCCGTAGCCGCCGGGCAGGAAGGCGACCTTGCCGTCCAGCCGGTAGAGGCCGGGCAGCGTGGCCTCGAAGTCGACGCGGGGTGTGATCGGGTCCATGCTCCGGCTCCCTGTGTCAGGCTTCGGCGAGCTTGCCGAGGTAGGCGACGGCGGCCGGGTTCTCGAGCAGCGCCTCGAAGCTCGGCGCTCGGCTCAGCCGGCCGTCCTTGACGAAGATGTACTCCTCACAGATCTCGCGCAGGATCCGGACCTGAAAGGGCTCGTTCGGGTGAACGCAGAGGAACACCAGCCGGCCGCGGGCCCGCAGCGCGCGGAAGAACTCGAGCATGAAGCCGATGTAGCCGTCCTGGGTGTTGAACTGCGGCTCGTCGAAGAGGTGGACCATGGGATAGTCGGTCGTGGCGTGCTGCAAGAGGACCGAGGGCAGGCGCTTGGCGAAGCGCCGGACCTGGTAGGACTGGTGGTAGTGGATCGCCAGGCGGTCGCGCTCGCGGTACTTCACCCTGTGCACGTCCTGGCCGCAGCAGAGGACCGCGCCGGCGCTCGGCCGGTTGGAGCCGGTGATCAGCTCGAAGAGGGTGGTCTTGCCCGAGCCGTTCGGCCCCATGACGCCGACCACCCGGGGCGTGGCGATCGTGAAGGCCGCTTCCAGACGGAAGGTCTCCTGCGGGGCGAGCCAGCCCCGGGTATAGACCTTGGCCAGGCCGCGGACGTCGAGGATCGGCGGGTCGCTCCCGGTCATGTCCCCAGCAGCTCCTTGCGCAGGCTCTCCTCGGCCAGCAGGGCCGCTGAGGCGCCTTCGTGCACGACTTGGCCCTGCCTCAGGACGTAGACCCGGTCGGTCACCTTGAGGGCCGAGGCGGCGTTCTGCTCGACCACCAGGACCGAGACCCCGTGGTCCTTCATCCGCGCGATCACCGACATGACGTCCTGCACCAGCTTGGGCGCCAGGCCCTGGGAGGGCTCGTCGAGCAGGATCAGCCCGGGCGAGCCCAGCAGCGCGCGGGAGATCGCAACCATCTGCATCTCGCCGCCCGAAAGGTTCTCGCAGTCCCGCTCCATCAGGTACTCCAGCGCCGAGAAGACCTGGAAGCAATCGTCCAGCGACCAGGCCTTGAAGCCGCTCCGCTTCCGGCCCAAGGCCAGGTTGGTCTTGACCATGAGGGCCGGGAAGATCCGCCGGTCGTCCGGCACCCAGGCGATGCCGGCGCGGGCGATTTCGTGGGTCGGTCGCCGGGTGATGTCGCGTTCGGCGAAGCGGATCTCGCCGCGCCGGGCCGGTGTCAGGCCGAGCACCGAGCGCAACACCGTGGTCTTCCCGGCGCCGCTGGCGCCAAGCAGGGCGACCGCCTCGCCCGCGCCGACTTCCAGGGAGACCCCGAAGAGCGCCTGGGTCTCGCCGTAGAAGGTGTCGATGCCCGCCACTCGCAGCATCACGGCGCCTTTCCCAGCTCGGAGGCGCGGACCCAGTTGTTGGCTCGCAGGGCCTCGGGCGTGCCCTCGGCGATCACCTGGCCCCAGTGGATCACCGAGATCCGGTCCGCCAGGCCGAAGAGGAAGCCCATGTCGTGCTCGATGACGACCAGGGTGTAGCTGCGCCGCAGCTCCCGGATCAGCTCGGTCAGACGGGCCTGGCCCTCGGCGCCCAGGCCCTGGGTCGGCTCGTCCAGGAAGACGATCCGAGGCCGCGCGGCCAGGGCCACGGCGATCTCGAGCGCCCGCCGCTCGCCGTAGGGCAGGGCCGCCGCCGGCGTGTCCGCCCGGCCCTCCAGGCCGACCTGTGCCAGCACGCCGCGGGCCTCCGCGACGACGGCGTCGTCGCCCCGGGGCTGCCAGAAGATCCGGCCGAGGCCGCGGCGGACACCGGGCAGGGCGACCAGGATGTTCTCCAGCGCGGTGAACTCGTCGAAGAGGGTCATGATCTGGAAGGAGCGGGAGACGCCGCGCCGGGTGATCTCGTCCGGGGCGAGCCCGGTGATGTCCTCGCCGTCGAAGGTCACCCGGCCCCGGTCCGGCCGGTGCAGTCCGGTCAGGACGTTGAAGCAGGTCGACTTGCCGGCGCCGTTGGGCCCCATGATCCCGCTGACCGCGCCGGCCTCGAAGGACAGCGAGACGTCCTCCAGCACGACCTGGTCGCCGAAGCGCTTGTGCAGGTGCTCCGCGGCGAAGAGGCTCATGTCGAGGCCTCCTTGCCGGCTGCCGGCGCGGCGACCTTCTGGGACTTGAGGCGCGCGACGATCCGGCCCCAGGCGCCGGCAATGCCTTCCGGCTCGAACAGCATCACCACCATGAACAGCAGGCCGTACCACAGCAGCCAGGCCTCGGTGACCGAGCCCAATAGATCCCGTGCCAGGAAGAACACGATCGCGCCGACCACCGGCCCCCAGAAGGACACGAAGCCGCCGCCGATCAGGGTCATCATGACCACAAAGCCCGAGGCGTGCAGGCTCATGACGTCGGGATAGGCGCTTTCCTGGGTCAGGCAGAACAGCCCGCCGGCCAGTCCGGCGAAGGCGCCCGAGAGGGTGAAGACCGTCCACTTGATCAGCCAGACCCGGTAGCCGACGAAGCGCGCCCGGGTCTCGTTCATGCGGATGGCCTGGATGGCCGCGCCGAAGGGCGAGTGCAGAACACGCCAGAGCACGACGACGATCACTGCCAGCAGGGCGGCGGCGAAGTAGTAGAGCGTCGCGTTCGACTTCAGGCTGACCGAGGCGACGCCGAGGCCGAGCTCGGGCCGGAGCACGTTCAAGAGGCCGTCCTCGCCGCCGGTCAGGCCGTGCCACTTGATCGCGACGAACCAGAAAATCTGCCCGAAGGCGATGGTCATCAGCGCGAAGTAGATCCCCCGGCGGTGCGACAGGAAGCAGGCGACCACCCCGGCCGCGACGGTCGCCGCGCAGACCGCCAGCACAAGGCCGCCCCAGACGCTGTCGAAAAGGTTGAGCTGGCTGAGGCCGTAGGCGTAGGCGCCGATGCCCAGGAAGGCGCCGTGCCCAAAGGAAGGCAGGCCGGTGTAGCCCAGCAGTAGGTTGTAGCCCAATGCGTAGATGATCCAGATCGCGATCTCGACCCCGATGTAGTCGTAGAGCCCGACCGCCGGCGCCCAAAGCGGATAGCTGAACAGCAGCGCGAAGAAGACCAGCATCTGCGGCGTGATCGGCGGGACCTTTCTCCGGGCGGTCAGCATCGCATTACGTTTCCAGCACGGTCTTCTTGCCGAAGAGGCCCCGGGCCCGGACCGAGAGCACCAGGATCAGCAGCAAGTACATGGACAGGATCGACCAGTCGGTGGCGTAGGCGCCGGTGATGCCGACCGCGAGCCCGACCAGCAGCCCGCCGACAACCGCGCCCCAGAAGCTGCCGATCCCGCCGAGCACGATGATCAGGAAGGCGGGGATTACGGCGTCGACCCCGACGTGCGGGCGCAGCCCCCAGATCGGCGCCAGGATGATGCCGGCGATTCCGGCCAGCGCGGCACCGAAGCCGAAGACCAGCAGTTGAAGGCGCGACAGGTTGATCCCCAGGGCGCGGACCATCTCGCTGTCGTGCGCCCCGGCCTTGATGATCGCGCCGTAGGGCGTCTTGTCGAGGAAGAGCCAGACCAGGCCGATCGCGCAGAGTCCAAAGACCGCGGCGAACACCCGGTACTTGGAATAGATCATGTCGCCGGCGAGGAAGGCGCCGGTCACCGCCTCGGGCGTCGGCAGCACCTGCTCGGCCGGCCCCCAGGTCAGGCGGATCGCCTCCTCGATGACCAGCGCCGCGCCGAAGGTCAGCAGCAGGCCGTACTCCTTCTTCTTGCCGTAGGTCCGGCGCAGGCAGACCTCGAGGCCGAAGCCGACGACGGCCACGGCGAGCGGCGCGACGACCAGCGCGACGGCATAGCGCGCGCCCAGCGGCAGCGCGGCGTAGGCCTCGCCGAGCGGGCCCAGGGCCGAGAGGTCTGGGCTGATCACCAGCAGCGCGATGTAGGCGCCCAGAGCGAAGAGCGAGCCGTGCGCCAGGTTGATCACCTCCATCACGCTGACGATCAGGGTGAAGCCGAGGGCGATCAGGGCGAAAAGCAGGCCCAGCGCCAAGCCGTTGAGCACGTGGGGCAGCAGTCCGTTGAGGAAATCCATGACCGCTCCGCGCTGCTGTTCTCAGACGACCCTGCAGCCTGGCGGACGCGGATGCGGCCGGCGCGACCCGTCACGCGAGCGGGCCGGCGGCCGCATCCGGGCCGTCCCCCCGATACGGCCCCCGAAACGGCTCAGGGCTCGTAGACCGGCGTGTCCGCGAAGGACTCCAGCTTGCAGGCTTCCTCGGCGCCGCGGTCTGCGATCGCCTCCGGCGCCGATCGGCTCACGATCTTGAAGAGATCGTTCGGATCGTCGCTTCCGAGGTTGGCGGTGGCCAGGTAGATCGTCTGCTGCATCTGGTGGGTCTCGGCGTTCATATAGGCGTCGTGATGCTGCATGCGGACCTCGGCCGGGATGCGCAGCTGCTCGAGCCGCTTGATGACGGCGTGGTTGTTGGTGGTGCCGGCCTTCTCGACGGCCTCCAGCAGCGAACGCGTCGCCCAGTAGCCGTTGTAGAAGACGTTGCCCGGGACCCGCATCTTGGTGTCCGGGTACATGGCCTGGTAGCGCTTGACGAAGTCCTCCACCCCCGGCAGGTCGAGCTTGTAGTACCAGGTGGTCCCGAAGACGCCGAAGAGGTTCTCCTTCGGCAGGCCGTAGACGTCCGGCCAGTCCTGCTGGTTGTTGATCCAAGCGTACTTGGCGCCCATGCCGAGGTCGGCGACCTGGGTGCGCATGGCCTTCTGATCGTCGCCGCCGACCGCCGCCGCGATCACCTTGGGATTGATCTGCTGGGTTTTCAGCAGGATCGACGAGAAGTCGCGGGTGCCCTGCGGGACCAGGATCTCGTCCATGATGGTCGCGCCGTTGGCCTCGGCCAGCTTGCGGGTCGCCGCCGAGGTGTTGTGGCCCCAGACGTAGTCGTTGGTCAGCAACAGCCAGTCCTTGCCGTAGGTGGTGATCGCAGCCTTGACCGCGGACTGGGCGAAGTTGGTGCCGTTGCCGTCCCAGACGAACTTGACCCGGTGGCAGTTCTTGCCCGACTCGGTCGGCGAGGAGGAGTTGGTGTTGAGGTAGATCACGCCGTGCTTCTGGGCGACCTGGGAGATGGCGTTGGCCACGCCGGAGGAGACCGCGCCGATCAGGAAGCCCACCTTCTCCTGGGAGATCATGCGCTCGGCGACCCGCGAGCCGGTCGCCGGGGTGGTCTCGGTGTCGATGTGGACGGTCTCGATCCGGCGGCCGAGGACGCCGCCCCTGGCGTTGAACTCCTCGATCGCCATCAGCATGCCGCGGCGGTCCGAGGCGCCGGAGTTGGCGTACTGCCCGCTGGCGTCGGAGGTGAGACCGATCAGCAGCGGCTTGTTCTCCGCGCCGGCCTGCGCGGCCAGACCGCCGGCCAGTGCCAGCGGCGCTGCGGCCAGCAGCAGCCGAGTGAGACGTCGTTTCATCCTTGCCTCCCTTTCGCTTCTTTTGGCGCTTCCTCTGCAAGGAGCGGCAGGCCCGCAACAGCCCGTAGCTCTGCGCCTGCCGCGCAGTCCTGGTGCCAGTCGCGCCGTGCCACGCCCGAAGCCGTGTGTTGAATTAATTTTCTGAAATTGTTATATTTGAAAATTCTTTTCATATCAAGATAGAAATTTCTTTCAATGCTGCAGGGGGAATTGACGTTCGATCCCGGGGGCCCGAGGTTGGCGGCACCGGAGCAGGCAGCAGGACGCCCAGCATGACCGACAGCATTCCCGACGCCGGAGACACCCTGTCCTTCGACCAGCTGCGCGACGCCATCGACGAGCGCTTCGACAGCCTCAGCCCGCACCTGCAGCGCCTGGCCCGCTACGCCCTGCACAACCCCAACGGCTTCGCCCTCTCGACCGTGGTCAAGGTCGCCGAGGACAACGACGTCCAGCCCTCCAGCGTGGTCCGCTTCGCCCAGACCTTCGGCTTCCGGGGCTTCTCCGACCTCCAGAAGGTCTTCCGCCACCGCCTGATCGAGGGCACGCCGGAGCTGCGCAGCGAGATCTATGCGGCGCAGGAGTCGCTGGAGCAGCTCGCCGAGGACGACCCCTTGCGCCTGCTGCAGGATTTCTCCCAGGCCTCGATCGATGCCCTCAACGGCCTGCGCCGCTCGATCGGCAACGACGACCTGAAGCGGGCGCTCGGCATGATGGAGCGCGCCGCCACCTGTTACGTGATCGGGCAGCGCCGTGCCTTCCCGGTCGCCGCCTACATCGCCTACGGCCTGGCGCGGCTCGAGCTCAAGGCGATGTTCCTCGACTTCGTCGGCGGCATGGTGCCGCAGCAGGTCGCGGCCATGACCGAGCGGGACCTTCTGATCGCGGTCAGCTTCGCGCCCTACGCCCCCGACGTGGTCAAGACCGTCAAGGACGCGCACATCCGCGGCATCCCGGTGCTCGCGATCACCGACACCGAGCGCAGCCCGCTCGCGACCCACGCCGCCCTGGCCTTCAAGATCCACGACGACGCCGTGCGCCGCTTCCGGCCGCTGGCGCCCTCCATCGTCCTCGCCCAGTGCCTGATCCTCGGCCTCAGCTACCTCAAGGACCGCGACACGGCAGCCCGGCGCTGATCCCTACGGATAGTACCGAGCATCGCGAGCACTTGCCGGAGGTCATGCTTCGACAGGCTCAGCATGAGGAGAAACTCTTCATGATGCTCACCCTCACCCGCGCGTACGCGCCGCGCTTCGCGCCCTGTCGAAGGGCGAGGGTGGCCGCTTGCGTGCTCTATCAGCCTGCGTTGGATAGCAACGACGTCACGTGGCGGCACCGAGGAAGCCATGGAGCGCGGACTTGAGGTTGGCGCCCAGCGCCGCGCTGACGTAGCCGCCTTCCTGGACGATCACGCTGGGCAGCTTGAGGGCGGCGATCCGCTCGGTGATTTTCCGAAAGCCTTCGGTCGTGATCGCGAGCCCCTGGAAGGGATCGCTCTCGTGGGCGTCGAGGCCGAGCGCGACGACCAGGGCGCCCGGCGCGAAGTCGGCGATCCGCGCGAGCGCGCTCTCCAGGGCCGCCAGGTAGGCCTCGTCCGCGGTGCCGCGCGGCAGCGGCAGGTTCAGATTGCAGCCCTCGCCTGCGCCGGTGCCGGTCTCCGCGGCGTAGCCCCAGAAGAAGGGATAGAAGCGCACCGGGTCGGCGTGGAGCGAGATCGTCAGCACGTCGCCGCGGCCGTAGAAGATCTGCTGGGTGCCGTTGCCGTGGTGCACGTCGACGTCGAGCACCGCGACCCGCGCGTGCCGCGTCCGCAGCCGCTCGGCGGCGATGGCGGCGTTGTTCAGGAAGCAGAAGCCGCCGGCCATGTCGGCGGTGGCGTGGTGGCCCGGCGGCCGGCAGAGCGCATAGGCCAGGGCCTCGCCGCCGAGCACAAGGTCGGCGGCGCGGACCGCGCTCTGGGCGCCGGCGTAGGCGCTGGTCCAGGTCTCGGCGTTGATCGGCGCCGCCCCGTCCATGACGTGGTAGCCGACCTGCCCGACCGCCGAAGCCGGATAGCCGCCCGCCGCCTCGCCCCGGCGCGCGACCGGGTGGACGTTGGGCACGACCTCGTCCGGCGCGCCCGCGATCCGGCACCAGCGCGGATAGATGCCCTGCAGGAAGGTCAGGTAGCGCTCTTCGTGCACCGCGGCGACGGCGGCCAGCCCGGAATCCGGCGGCGCCTCGACGGCCAGGCCCAGCTCTTCCACGGCGCGCAGAAGGATCGCCGCGCGCTCGGGCGTCTCCGGGCTTTGCTGCCAGGCGCCGCTGACCAGGAAGCGCTTAGGCGCGTGCGCCTTTTGCGCGGGGTCGAAGACCGCCTTCATGGAGGAGACTCCTCTGTCGAGGTCAATCTCCGACTCTGTGCAGAAGGCCTTCCCGGGTCAACGCGTCGGCGCAGTCCGCCAGGATCCGGCGCGCGCAGACGATCGGGCCGTGCCGTATGGCGAGGCGGGCGACCCGCGGGGACATGTCGCGGCTGAGGTCGTCGAGCGCGCGCCGCGCCAGTCGGCCCAAAGGAATTTCGGCCCGCTTCCCGTGATTGCACTGGCCGAAAGTGACCGATAGGCACGCGGTTTATCGAGCCCAAGGTTCAAAACACTCCGCGCTTGATATAGCCTCCCTGGCCTATTTTCGATCGGGAGGATTCAATGGCGAAGGCGTTTTCCGTCTTGTCCTGGAACGTCGAACACTTCGGCGCCACCGACAAGAAAAAGAAGAAGTTCCTCAAGAATCCGAAGCCGATCATCGAAAAGATCGCCGAACAGAATGCGGACGTCGTCGCCATCTTTGAAGTGAGAAGCGACGTTGTTTTCCGGCCCTTGGTCCAGGAGATGTCCAACTATCATTTTTTCATCTCGGAAGGCCCTCAGATGCAGGAAATACTGGTGGGTGTGCGGAAGTCCATCGCCACCTTCACCACGCAGAAGACGGAGTTCAAGGCGGGGCAAAGCACCCTGAGGCCGGGCATGGTCGTGACGCCCTACGTCGACGAAAAGTTCTATCCGATCCTCTTCCTCCACGTGAAGAGCATGCGCGACCCCAAGGGCTTCGGGCTTCGTTACGACATGATGAAGAGGGCTTTCGATTTTCGAAAGGTGCTGAAGAAGGCGGCGAAGGGCGGCGAGCCCAATTACCTCATCGTCGGCGATCTGAACACCATGGGAATGGACTACTACGGCTCCGACAAGGACGTCTCCGGCAAGCGGGAGGTCTCGGAGCTTGGCAAGGCGGCGCAGCGGCGCGGCATGAGCCTGCTCGGAAAGACTCAAGCAAACACCTATTGGCATCCGAAGTACGGCGAAAGCGATCTCGATCAGGTGGTCGCGATGGAGCACCTCGAGTTCAGGTCCTTCGGCGGTAAGCCGGTCCGCGTCACGGGCTGGCCGGACGAGCCGACGGACGACGATAAGGCCGCCTGGGTGGAGACCTTCTCGGATCACGCCCTGCTCTACTTCGAGGTTCAGAAGGTCTAGAGCGGGATGATTTGAAGTCGATTGGACTTCAAATCTGAATCCCGCTCTATTCTACCAGGTTAGAGCACGATTCAGATATGAGGTTGGTTCAACCTCATATCATCGTGCTCTAGGGGCGCGGAGGTCTTCCCGCGGGTTTCACCTTCGGCCGCCGTCGAGGGCCCGGCTGAGCCTCCGGTCCCCGCGGACGCCTTGCCTGCCCGCCCCGCTTGCCGCACACTTTCCACGGCAGGGCCCGCCGTGCCGTCCGGACCACGACAGCCGTTCAGGGAATGCATGAAGAGCCAGATGTCGTCTGCTTCGGGGCGGCCCACTGGGACGTGATCGCCCGCGCGCAAGCCGAGGCACCCGGTCCCGACACCCCCGGCCGGGTCGAGCGGCGCCCCGGCGGCGTCGCGCTCAACGTCGCCCGGGCGCTGGCCGCGGCGGGCTGCCGGGCGACCTTGGTCGCGCCGCTCGGGGACGACGAGGATGGGCGGCGCTTGCGCTCGGTCCTGGCGGCGGAGGACATCGAAGCCGAAGCCTCGCTCGGCGAAGGACAGGCGCCGACCGGCTGCTACGTCGCGGTCGAGCGGGCGGACGGAGAGCTCCTGACCGCGGTCGCCGACGCCGCCGCCCTCGACGCGCTGACGCCCGCGGACCTGCCCCTCGACCGATTGTCGGGCGCGCAGGCCTGGTTTTTCGAGACCAATCTGCCCAGGCCGGTGATCGAGGCGTTGGCCGGCCGGGCCGGGCGCCCCGCCCTGATCGCCGATGCCGTGTCGCCGGCCAAGGCGCCGAAGCTGGGCCCGGTCCTGGGCCGCCTGGCGACGCTCTACTGCAACCGCGCCGAGGCCGAAGCGATCTGCGCGAAGGATCTCGCGACGGCCGAGGCGGCGGCGCGCGCGCTGCTCGAGCTCGGCGTCGGGCGCGCGGTGGTGACCGACGGCCCGGGTGCGGCCGCCGACGCGGGACGCCACGGCGTGACCGTCCTGCACCCGGAGGGCGACGGCCTCCGCTCGGTGACCGGTGCCGGGGACGCGCTCATCGCCGCGCACCTGGCCACGACCTTGAAGGGCGGTGACCCCGAAGCGGCGCTGGCCGCCGGCCTCGCCGCCGCCCGCCGGCTGGCCGCATGAGCGTGGTCGTCAAGAGCCCCGAGGTGGCCGCCGCCCAGGCCGAAGGCCGGCCGGTGGTCGCGCTGGAGAGCACCATCGTGACCCACGGCCTGCCCTGGCCGCGCAACCTCGAGACCGCCCGCGCGGTGGAGGCGGCGGTGCGGACCGAGGGCGCCGTCCCCGCCACCGTCGCCGTGCGGGGCGGGCGGCTGCGGGTCGGGTTGGACGCGAAGGAGCTGGAGTCCCTGGCCCGCGCGACTGGGGTCGCCAAGCTCTCCCGTGCCGACCTGGCGGCTCGGATGGCCCTGGGCGGCGAGGGCTCGACCACCGTCGCGGCGACCATGATCGCCGCCCGCCTCGCCGGGATCGAGTGCTTCGCCACCGGCGGGGTCGGCGGCGTGCACCGCGGCGCCGAGGGCAGCTTCGACGTCTCCGCCGACCTCGACGAGCTGGCGAAGACCGCCGTGACCGTGGTCTGCGCCGGGGCCAAGGCCATCCTCGACCTGCCCAAGACCCTGGAAGCCCTGGAGACCCGCGGCGTGCCGGTGATCGGCTGGCGGACCGAGGCCTTCCCCGCCTTCTGGTCGCGCGACAGCGGCCTGGCCTGTCCGCTCACCATGGACCGCGAGGACCAGGTCGCGCGGGCCCACCGCCTGCGCGCGGCCCTCGGCATCGCCGGCGGCCAGCTGGTCGCGAACCCCATCCCCGAAGCCTCGGAAATTCCCTACGCCGAGATCGCGCCGCTGATCGACGCCGCGGTGGCGCAGGCCGAGGCTGCGGGAGTCTCTGGCAAGGAGGTCACGCCCTTCCTGCTGGCCCGGGTGCTCGACGCGACCCAGGGCCGCAGCCTCGAGGCCAACGTCGCCCTGGTCGAGAACAACGCCCGCCTCGCCGCCCGCATCGCCCTGGCACTGACGCGCGAGCCGCGGACCTAGAGCACGATGATATGAGGTTGAAGCAACCTCATATCTGAATCGTGCTCTAAACTGTTAAAGTAGAGCGGGATTCAGACATGAAGCCGGATTGGCTTAATGTCATCCCGCTCTAGGGCCGGGTGTTGTGATCTTCGATTTCACCCCCACCCCAACCCTCCCCCATCGAGGGGGAGGGGGAAGAGTCGCCGCCGCAATCAAGGTCAGCCCTCCCCCTCGATGGGGGAGGGTTGGGGTGGGGGTGGCTCTCCGAATTACGCAGATCAGCGCACTCAGGCGGCGGCACGGGTGCCTCCCGCCGGCCCTGCCCTTCGAGAGACGCTCGGCGATCGCGCCTGGCCTCAGTGCTCCGCCCGCTCAGGCCTTCGACGCGCGGTGCCGCTGCCGGTACTCCCCCGGGCTCAGGCCGGCCTGGCGCTTGAAGGCGCGGGCGAAGGCGCTCTGGTCCGAGTAGCCGAGCTCCAGGGCGATCTGGCTGAGGGCTTCGTCGCTATGGACCAGGCGGTGCTGGGCCAGGCGCTGGCGGCAGTCCTGCAGGATGCGGGCGAAGCCGGTGCCCTCGGCCTCCAGCTTGCGGTGCAGGGAGCGGCGGGACAGGCCCAGGCCGCCGGCGATGCCTTCCTGGTCGACCGGCCCCTCGCCAAGGCCGGCAAGCACGGCGCTGGCCACGCGGTCGGCGACCGCACGGGCGCGGTTGCGATGGCGCATCGCCCGGTGCAGCGCCCGCGAGCGCTGCGACCAGGCCCGATCGTCGCGCGCCGGCATGGGCTGGTCCAGAGTCGCCAGCGGCAGGAGGACCGCGTTCTCGGCCTGGCAGAACCGGCAGCGCGGCCCCACCTCCCGCTGCCAAGCTTGTTCCGGGCGCGTCGCGGCGTGCTCGAAGCCGATCGCCTTGGGTCGCCAGTCGCGTCCGAGGCAGGCGCGGATCAGGCTGACGAAGATCGACAGCGAGAACTCGGCGTCCTGCTGGCGCGGCCAGATGTCGGGATCGAGGATCCGGTAGCTCAGCCGGGCCTCGTGGCCCTCGACTTCGAAGCGCAGCTCCGAGGTGCTCTGCACCAGGCGCAAGTAGCCGGCGAAGGTCGAAAGCGCGCTGCCCAGGTCGGGCGCCGCCAGGACCGTCTCGCCCAGGGCGCCCAGCGCCGCCAGGTCGAAGTCGCGTCCGGCGTCCCAGCCGAAGGCCTGGTCGCCGCTGGCGCTGGCGCCGCGCTGCAGCAGGCGGACGAAGGCGGCGAGGGGCAGCTCGAGGAGATCGTCGTGCCAAGCCCGTGGAGGGATCTCGCAGGCGCGGGCCAAAGCGTAGGGATCCAGCCCGCGCGCGGCCAGTCGATCATCGAAACCCGATAGGACGCTGGAGGATATCGTGGCCCCGCTGGTCACGACGCGTCTCCCACGCTGCCTCCCGAAGACCGGTCTACCGCCGGTTGTCGTCGAAAGTATGCGGCAGGCGCTTCCGCGCTGTCAAAAACGGCGCCGCCGGGCGGCGCGAACTGGCCGAAAATGTCAAGACGAAGCGCCGGCCCCGGTCCTTTCATGGTGCAGGGACGCGCGAGGCGTGGTTTCTCGCCTGCGCGGATAAGGAAGAGCAAAAGGGGAGAGACGATGCGCGCCATCGCGAGACCTGCATCCTTTTTCGCTGTTCTGGCCTGCGGGCTTCTGCCGCTCGCGCCCCTGGGCGCCGCGGCGCAGAGCGACCGGGAGCTGCTGAACGCCCGCTGCGTCGCCTGCCACGCGGCGCGCGACGACGGCACCTTGGAACGCGTCCACGACGCCCGCAAGACGCCCGAGGCCTGGGACATGACCCTGGTCCGGATGGTCAACCTGCACGGCGTCGAGCTCGCCGCCGGCGAACGGCGCCGCCTGGTCAAGCACCTCTCCGACACGCTGGGCCTGGCGCCGGCCGAGACCGCCGGCTACCGCTACGTGCTGGAGAAGACGCCGGGTGTGACCGATACCGGGCCGAACGACGACCTGACCCAGATCTGCGGCCGCTGCCACACCTTCGCCCGGGTCGCCCTGCAGCGCAGGGATGAGGCCGAGTGGCTGAAGCTCGTGCATTTCCACCTCGGCCAGTTCCCGACCACCGAGTACCAGGCCCTGGGCCGCGACCGCGACTGGTGGGGCATCGCCAGCGGCCAGATGCCCAAGGCCCTGGCCGAGCTCTATCCGCTCAAGACCGAGGCCTGGGAGGCCTGGAAGGCCCGCCCTGCACCCGACCTCTCGGGCAGCTGGCGCCTGGTCGGCCGCCAGCCGGGCAAGGGCGCCTACGACGGCACCCTGACCATCGCCGCCGAGGGCGACGATAGCTACGGTGTCGAGAGCGTCCTGACCTACGCGGACGGCGAGACGGTCACGCGCAAGGGCAAGGCGATCCTCTACAGCGGCCATGAATGGCGCGCCGGCACCAAGGGCCCCGACGGCCGGATCCGGCAGGTCGCCACACTCTCGGAGGACGGCGGCAGCCTGACCGGCCGCTGGTTCCTCGCCGACAACGACGTGGTCGGCGGCCGCTTTACAGCCCTGCGCGTCGAGGGCGCGGCACCCAAGATCCTCTCGGTGGCGCCGGGTCACCTGAAGCGCGGTGCCTCCGCCGAGGTCGTGGTCAGCGGTGTCGGCCTATCTGGCGTCCTCGACTTCGGGCCGGGCGTCAACGTCAAGGTCCTCGGCTCCGCGCCGGAACGGGTGGTCGCCGAGCTTTCCGCCCTGGACGGCGCGGCGACCGGCGCACGTGACGCCAGGATCGGCGATGCCAGCCTGGCCGGGGCCCTGGTCGTCTACGACAGGGTCGACCGCATCGCGGTGGTGCCCGAGCAGACCTACGCCCGGGTCGGCGGCAACGGCGGCCCCATCGCCCCGGTGCCGGCGCAGTTCGAGGCGGTCGCCTACATGGCCGGTGCCGACGGCGAGGCGGGCAGCGAGGACGACGTGCGCATCGGCGTCCTGCCGGCGTCCTGGTCGGTCGACAACTTCGACGAGGCCGCCGCGGCGCTGGAGGACGCCAAGTTCGCCGGTACGATCGGCCCCGACGGGCTCTTCTCGCCGGCCGGCGCCGGGCCCAACCCGGCGCGCAAGATGGGCACCAACAACGCCGGCAACCTGACGGTGATCGGCGTGGTCGATGATGGCGGCCGCAAGGTCGAGGGACGGGCGCAGCTCTTCGTCACCGTGCAGCGCTTCGTCGATCCGCCGATCCGCTGAGGGAGCCGGCCATGACCGCCTTGAGCCTGGTTGCCCACAACGTTCACGACGTCTCGGTCCTGGGCCGGCGCCTGCTGTTCCACGTCCCGACCACCAGCCTCTTCGAGATGGACGAGGTCAGCGCCGCGGTGCTCGACGTCTTCCGAGGCCGGCCCGAGGTGACGGCCGAGGACATGCAGACCGCCTTCGACGCGCGCTTCGCGCCCGAGGCCCTGGCCGAGACCGTCGAGGGCTTCCGCCGGCTGGACATCCTGCGCGACAGCCGCCACCCCGAGGCCGGCCCCGCGCCGGTCAAGGTCGAGAACTTCCCGCTCAGCACCATCGTCCTCAACGTCAACACCGGCTGCAACCTCTCCTGCAGCTACTGCTACAAGGAGGACCTGACCTCGCCGGACAAGGGCGAGCGCATGGCCTTCGAGACCGCGGTGAAGTCCTTCGAGCTGCTGCTCGAGCAGGCCCGCGACCGCGACCGGGTGAACCTGGTCTTCTTCGGCGGCGAGCCCCTGACCAACCTGCCGCTGATCCGCCGGATGGTCGCCTACGCCGAGGCGCGGGGCCGGGAGGTCGGCAAGGCCGTCGACTTCAGCCTGACCACCAACGCGACGCTCCTGAGCGAGGCGATCATCGACTGGCTCGACGCCCATCGCTTCGGCATCACGGTCTCCATGGACGGCCCCAAGGCCCTGCACGACCGGAACCGCAAGACGGTCGGCGGCAAGGGCACCTACGACGTGGTCGCGGCCAAGACCCGGATGCTGATCGAGCGCTACCGCTCGCGGCCGGTCGGCGCCCGGGTCACCCTGACCGCCGGGGTGACCGATATCCTGGCGATCCACGCGCACCTGCGCGACGAGATCGGTTTCTTCGAGGTCGGTTTCTCGCCGGCGACCTCCGGCGACATGGCCGCCTTCAACCTCAACGAAGCCGAGCTCGCCGGGGTCTTCCGCGACATGAAGACCCTGGGCCGGCGCTATGTCGAAGCCGCGCTTGAAGACCGGAACATCGGCTTCGCCAACATGCACCAGCTGATGACCGACCTGGCGGAGGGCACCAAGAAGGCCGTGCCCTGCGGCGCCGGCATCGGCATGCTGGCGGTCGACAAGGACGGCGCGCTCAACCTTTGCCACCGCTTCACCGGCTCCAAGCTGCCGACCTTCGGCAACGTGGAGACCGGCATCGACGAGGAGAGCCTCGGCCACTTCATCGAGCAGGCCCAGGACAAGTCGGCCCGTGCCTGTGGCAGCTGCCGGATCCGCAACCTCTGCGCCGGCGGCTGCTACCACGAGTCCTACGCCCGCTACGAGGACCCGCACTCGCCGGTCTGGCACTACTGCGAGCTGATGCGGGACTGGGTCGACTTCGGCATCGAGGCCTACACGACCATCCTACAGCACAACCCCGGCTTCTTCAGACGCCACGTCGAACCACGGAGGGCGACGCCATGAAGCACCAGAAACCCCTAGGTCACTTGAAGCCAATGAACGCCAAGGCGCAGCAGCTGACCGAAGCGGTCGAGGACGGCCGCGAGGAGGAGGTCCGGCTGATGCAGACCATGGTCGGCTGCACGGCGACCCTGGATCCGGGCTGGGAGGTCGACGCCTTCGGCGGCGTCGCCGCGCTCTGCCAGCCCATGGAGGCCGACCTCTACGGCTGTTCCGATCCCTGCTGGTGGCCGGCGCAGGTCGCCGACACCCTGAACAGCTATCCGAACTGGAACGCCGAGGCCCCGGCGGCGCAGCGCGACTGGCGCAAGCTGCAGTCGGTGTTTCCGGAAGACACCTGATCGGCTCGGGGAGGACGCGCGATGAAGACGCTCTCGACGGCTGCCGCCCTGACCCTGGCCGCAGGCTTCGCCCTCGGCGGCAACCAGGACGCGCTGGCCAAGGACTACCTGCTGACCGGCGTGAAGCCCGACAAGCTGGTCGTGGTCGACACCGCGGCCCGCCAGGTCCACAAGGTCCACACCATCCCGCGGGCGGCGCCCGGCCCGGTGACCATCACGCCCTCGCCGGACGGCAAGACCGCCTACGTCATCGTCAACCGCTGGGAAAGCGTCTCGGGCATCGACCTGGACAGCGGGGAGGAGGTCTTCCGCGCCGACCTCTCCAGCGAGCGGGAGCGGGCCAAGATCATCTTCGGCATGGACCTCTCGCCCGACGGCAAGACGCTCGCGGTCTACGAGTCGCCGGTCAAGCTGCACCTTGGCGAGTACGAGGTCCAGCCGACCCGGATCTCCTTCTTCGACACCGCGGCCGGCAAGGGCGCCCAGCGCCTGCGCTCGATCCCGGCGCCGCGCCAGATTACGGTCATGATGTATTCCAAGGACGGCTCCAAGCTCTACGGCCTGGGCCGGGCGCTCCACGTCATCGATCCCGCGACCGGCGCCACCCTTGGCGAGCACAAGACCCAGGGCTGGGACCGGCCCGAGTTCTACCCGCCGGACATCCTCTCGGTCTGGAGCCAGTGGGAGCAGGCCGGCGTCTTTTCGACGCCCTATTACACGGCGCGCTCGGACATGAGCCTCGAGGACCCGGCGGCCTATTGGACCGGGCTCCTGACCCTCGACCTAGACAGCGGCGACTTCAGGATCAAGGAGGTCGAGAACACCGACATCTTCTATTTCTCGACCGTGGTCAGCCCGACCAACCCGGACTTGCTCTACGGCGTCTACAACAACCTCAGCAAGCTGGACGCCGCCCAGGGCAAGGCGCTCGGCCGGGTCGAGCTCGACCACAGCTACTACGCGGTCAACATCTCCAGCGACGGCAAGGAGGTCTACATCGGCGGCACCATGTCGGACATCGCCGTCTACGACGCCGAGACCCTGAAGAAGCTGGGCAGCATCGAAATGCCGGGCGGCGCCAACCAGGCCCTGGCGACGCTCCGCATCGTCCGCCGCTGAAGCGTGGTGGCGACGAGGCTCCGCGAGGACAGCACTCGCTATGGACCCTGTCGATCGCGCGACAGCCAAGAAGCACCTAACTCCCTCCCCCCTTGTGGGGGAGGGAAGGGTGGGGGGTGCTGTATGCCAAAGCCTCGATGGCACTGAACCGTCTTGCGGCCTCACGGCCGCCACCCCCTCCTCAATCCTCCCCCATCAAGGGGGAGGAGGCGTTTAGATGGCACGCTCGGCGCCAGGCCCGACAGGGAACTCGGCCAAGCCGTCCGTGCCGCAGCGGGACAGGAGATTGGCGCAGGCCGCCGCCGGCGCAGACCGGCGCCACTGGCTCTTCGGCTTCGTCCGGCCGCAGCTCCGGCGCCTTGCGCTGGTCTTCCTGCTGTCCCTGGGCGCGAGCGGCCTGGCGCTGGCGCAGCCCTATCTGACCAAG
Source organism: Kiloniellales bacterium (assembly GCA_030066685.1). Lineage (NCBI taxonomy): Bacteria > Pseudomonadati > Pseudomonadota > Alphaproteobacteria > Rhodospirillales > Kiloniellales bacterium. The sequence continues at coordinate 38,278 of JASJBF010000026.1, forward strand.
CTGCTGATCGACGACGGGCTCCTGGCCGGAGACTACGGCACCCTGGTCCTGGTCGCGGCGGCCATGCTGGCGGCGGCGCTCCTGGGCGCCGGGCTGACGGCGCTCAACCGCTGGCACTACGTCACCGCCTCCGGGCGCGTCCTCTTCGCCCTGCGCGAGAGCGTCTACCGCCACCTACAGCGCCTCTCGCCCGCCTTCTACGCCCGGGTCCGGGCCGGCGACGTCATGGCCCGGCTGGACGGCGACGTCGCCGAGGTCCAGCGCTTCGCCGTCGATTCGGCCCTGGCCCTGCTCAACGGGGTCCTGGTGCTCTGCGGCGCGCTGGCCCTGATGCTGAGCCTGAGCTGGGAACTCTCGCTCATCGCCTTCGCGCTGTTGCCGCTGCAGGTGCTGCTGCTGCGGGTCCTGCGGCCGCGCATCGAGGCCATGACCCGCGAGCAGCGCGCCCAGGCCGGCGGCATCTCGGCCTTCCTCTACGACCGGCTTTCGGCGATGAAGCTGGTCCAGTCCGCCGGCGCCGAGGCGCGCGAGGCCCGAGGCCTCGCCGGTCTGCAGGCGGCCTACTTTACCGGGCTTCGGCGCCTGCAGATGTTCAACCTCGCGGCCACGACCGCGCCCTCGCTGCTGACCCTGCTGGGCACGGTGCTGGTCTTCCTGGCCGGCGGCGCCATGGTCATCGAGGGGACGCTCACCCTCGGCACCCTGGTCGCCTTTACCGCCTACCTTGCCCGGGCAACGGGCCCGGTGCAGACCCTGCTCGGCCTCTGGGTCGCTCTGGCGCGGGCCAGGGTGAGCCTGGAGCGGGTCTGCGAGATCACCGCCGAAGAGCCGGCAGTGTCGTCGCCGGAGGATCCGCAGCCCCTGCCGCCGGAGGCCCGGGGGGAGGTCGTCCTCGAGGCGGTGACCTTCGGCTACCCGGATCGCGAAGAGCCCGTGCTGGAGGACGCCGCCGCCCGGCTTCCGGCCGGCGCCAAGATCGCCATCTTCGGCGCCTCCGGAGCCGGCAAGACCACCCTGATCGACCTGCTGCAGCGCCACTTCGATCCCGCCGAGGGACGGATCGCCCTGGACAGCGTCGACCTGCGCCGGCTCGACTTGGAGGACCTGCGCCGCCGGGTCGCGGTGGTCGCCCAGGACAGCCTGCTCCTCCCCGGCAGCATCGCCGACAACATCCGCTACGCCCGGCCCGACGCCGAGGACGCCGCGGTCGCCGAGGCGGCGCGCCGGGCCGGCGCGGCCGAGTTTATCGCCGCCCTGCCGCAGGGCTTCGAGACCGAGGTCGGCGCGCGCGGGCTCAAGCTCTCCGGCGGCCAGCGCCAGCGCATCGCCCTGGCCCGCGCGCTGCTTCAGGATCCCCTGGTCCTGATCCTCGACGAGGCGACCTCCGGGGTCGACAGCGCGGCGGAACGCGAGATCGGGGCCGCCATCGATCGGCTCTTCGCCGGGCGGACCCGGATCGTCATCGGCCATCGCTCGACGCTGGCCGAGGACGCCGAGGTCACCTTCGAGCTGGCCGGCCGCCGGCTCCGCGTCCGCGATCCGGAGACCGGGCTCGCCGCGCAATGACCGGCGCCCTGCGCATCGGCGTGCTCGACAGCGGAGTCACCGGCGCCGCGCAACCGGGACTTCGAGGCCGGCGCTTCCTGGCCGACGGGGAGGGCGGCGTCGGGCTGCGCGAGGGCGTCGACGATCGCCTGGGCCACGGCAGCGCGGTCACCCGCCTAATCCTGGCCGCGGCCCCCGAGGCCGAGCTGATCCACGCTCAGGTCTTCGACGAGCGCTTCACGACCAGCCCGGCGCTGGTCGCCGCCGGACTCGACTGGCTGCGAGAGGAGGGGGTCGCGCTGGTCAACATGAGCTTCGGGCTGCGCGCCGACCGCGCGGTCCTCAGGATGGCCTGCCGGGCCGCGGCCGAGCACGGCATCCTGCTGGTCGCGGCGGCGCCGGCCCAGGGGCCGCCCTGCTTTCCCGCCGCCTATGCCGAGGTGCTCGCGGTCACCGGCGATGCGCGCTGCGCCCCGGGCGAGGTCTCCGACCTGCAGGGCCGCCAGGCCGACTTCGGGACCTGGTGCGCCTCGCCCGAGCGGGGCGGCGGCGCGATCGCCGGGGCCAGCGCGGCCGCGGCCCACTTCACCGGCCTGGCGGCTCGCCTCCTCCTGGCGCAGCCCGGCCTGGCACCGGCCGCGGTCTCGGACCACTTCCGCGCCCAGGCGATCCGTCGTGGGCCCGAGCGCCGGGCGCCGATGGCCTGAAACGCCGGGGACGCCTGGCCCCGCGGCTTGCAAGGGCGACCCGGGCCCATAGGCCGGAGGATCGTTCGTACAGGTTCCGACGAACCCGCTGTTCTGGGGGACCGGCCAGGCGTCCACCAGGATCGAAGACTCCCCCCGCGACGTGGCGCAGGACGGAGCACCCGCCGTGGCTGAGGTCGCTGGCTTCCGCTACCTCTTCGCGGCGGCCTTCGCTCTTTTCGCGGGCGGAGTCAGGACGGCGGCGCCTCGACCTGACGGAGCGCCGCGGTCTGCAGCCGCACCTCTGTGCCGGTCGCCAGCAGACGCCGCGCCCGCAGCCAGTCCAGCGCCGTCGCCAGCTGGCGCTCCGTGACCGACAGGCGCCCGGCCAGTTCGCCGGCGCAGTCGGCGAGGCGCAGGCCCTGGCGGTCGCGCAGGAGGTCCAGCAGCTCGGCCAGCGGCGTTTCGTCGACCCGCCAGATGCCGCGCGGCTGGTCCGGGGTGACGACGACCCGGCGCTCGACGATCAGGCCGGTCTCGACGACCGGGCGCGGCTCGACGACCAAGTCGCCCTCGCCGGCCGGGCGGTGCGCCGCTTCCGGGTCCGGCCAGGCCGCGCGGGCCTGCCAGAAGGGCCGTTCCGGCCAGCGGCGTTCCAGGGCGTAGAAGTCGCGGCCGATCCGGCAGGCGCGCAGGAAGCCGGACCTGGCCCGCTCCTCGTGGAAGCGCCGGGCCAGGGCGCGGCGCTCGGGCCGGGCGATAAGGGTGTTGACCACCGCCGCGGCGGCCAGGGCCGAGCCCAGGGCCTCGAAGACGCCGTGGCCGGACAGCGGATCGACCGCCAGGGCCGCGTCGCCGATCCGCAGGCTGGCGTGGGTCGTCAGGTCCCGGCTCAGGTAGGGCGTTGCGTTGCGGGTCGTCACCGCGCCGGCCGTCCGTCCGGCGCCGATCACGCCGGCGATCAGCGTCAGCTGCGCCGCCGCGCGCTCGAAGACGGCCGGCAGCGCCGCCCGCTTGGGCAGGCCGTCGCGGCTGTCGAGGAAGATCTGCAGGAAGGCATCCGCCCCGTCGGCGACGTACCAGGCCCAGCCGTCCGGGAAGCTCTCCAGCGCCGTGCCGGCGCGCGCGTCGCCCCCGGCGATCCGACGCGTGATCGCGGTGGTCTCCGGGCCGCGGATCTGGCGAGCCTTGGGGCCGGGCGCGGCGCGGCCCCGGGCCTCGACGAAGATCTCCGGCCGGATCCGATGGCGCTCGCCGTCCGGCCCGGTGATGTCGAGACCGGCGCCCGCCGCATCTTCTTCCAGGGTCAGCCGGCGCACCTCCTGAACGTGGACTCCCGCAACTTCGGCGTCCTGGCGCAGGGCCGCGTCGAAGGCCTCCCGGGGCGTGACGTGCTCGAGGTTGCGGGCCCCGGCCTCGCCGTTCCAGAGCACCTCGCGGCGCACCGACGGCCCGACCGCGGCCGCGGCGCGGTCCAGGCCCTGGCGCTTCAGGACCTCGACCACCCGCTGCGACAGGCCCTCGATCCGCGGCCGCCGTCGGCCGCCGGCCAGAAGCAGCACCTCCCGGCCCAGGCGGGTGAGGAGGATCGCGGTCAGGACCCCGGCCGGGCCGGCGCCGGCGACGACGACCTCCGGCTGCAGGCCGGCCAATCGGCGGCGCCGTCCCGTCGGGCTCTGCGGCTCGGGCATCCTGGCTCCTGGAGCATGATCGTGTCACACCGACGTGGTGTGACACGTAAATCATGCTCTAACTTGTTAAAATAGATCAAGATTCACGGCCAATACCAGGGGGCGCTGCGGGAGCTCAGGTTAGCGCCCAGCTCGCGAGGACTGAACGTTTTCGGGCTGCGCTTCAGCGGCGCTGGTGCTGGCGTCGTCGGGCGGCGGGGACCAGGGGTGCTGTCTGCGGCGCGAGCGGTTTGGCCGTGGGCTCCGGCTTGGCTGCATCGGCGACCGGCTCGCCGGCCTGGATCGGCGCCGGCGCGACCTGAAGGCGCGGCGGCTGCGGCCGGGCGCGGTGCCAGGGCGCCGACTTGAAGAAGCCGACGGTGTAGGCCACCGCGATCAGCAGGGCGAAGCCGACCAGGTGGACGACCAGGAAGTCCAGCGGGTCCCGGCCCATCGCGTCCAGGACCATGCCGGCGACCTGCGCCGCCACCATGGAGGTGACGAAGACCGCCAGGGCCTGCTGGCCGACCTTGACGATCGGCTTGAAGACGGCGGCCCTGAGCAGCCGCTCCCGGCCGGAGAGCAGGCAGAGCACCAGGTAGGCCAGGGCAAGGAAGTGGACCCAGCGGAGCATGCCGAAGTCGGTCTTCTGGAAGCCCCAGAGCAGGTTGTAGCTGATGGTGTTGATGACCTCGACGTTCTTCCAGATCGGCCCGTATTTCATCGGGATCATGGACAGCACGAAGACCAGCGCCAGGCCGATCAGCCACTTGTTGGGCGCCGGCGGCTTGATCCAGCCGGAGGCGAAGGCGAAGCCGGTGAAGAAGATCAGCTGCCAGCCGAAGGGATTGAAGAACCAGGGCCGGTCCGACCACCACTCCGCCGGCAGGCCGAAGCTGAAGGTCATGTTCACCGCCCAGAGCGCCAGGGAGAAGCCGATCGCCAGGCCGACATGAACCCGGCTCAGCGCCATCATGATCGGGATCATCATCAGCACGCCGAAATACATCGGCAGGATGTCGAAGTAGTTCGGCACGTAGGTCAGGGTCAGCAGGTGGACGATGCCGCTGGCCGGATCGTCGAAGAAGGGATGCAGGTTGAGCCGGCCGACGTAGTCCTTGATCCCGATGAACTCGGTGCCCAGGACGACGACGCTCGCGGTCATCAGGAAGAGGCAGATGTGCGCCCAGTAGATCTGCCAGGCGCGGTAGACGATGCGCGCCGCGCCCAGGAAGAAACCCTTCTTGATGAAGATGCTGCCGAAGGCCAGGGCCGAGGCGAAGCCGGAGCAGAAGACGAAGATCTCGGTCGCGTCGGAGGGGCCGAACTTGGCCGGGATGTAGCGGCCCCAGGGATTGGCCGGGATGTGGGCGATGAAGATGATGAACATCGCCAAGCCGCGGAAGAAGTCCAGGCGGACGTCCCGCTCGCTCCTCTCGCGGCTTGGCGGGTTGCTCATAACCAGCGTCCGTCCGCGCTGCGCTCCTGCGCCCGCGCCAGGGCGGCGGCCTGCGCCTGCCGGTTCGGCTCGGCGACGATCGGCACCGCTTCGGCGGCCGGGCCCGCCAGGGTCGGCCGGGCCTGGCCGAAGACGATCCGCTTGCTCTGCATCAGCTCCTCGGGCATGGGGCAGAGCTGCACGCGGGCGAGCAGCCGGCCGAAATCCATGCGAGAAGTGATCAGGGCAAATGGTATCGCGAAGGTCAAGGGGATCAGAATCGGCGAGGCGAAGGGCAGCACGCTGGGCGCCGACAGGGCCAGCCCGGCGGTCCAGCCCAGGCCGCCCAGAGTCTGGGGCCAGAAGGCCGTAGCGGCCTCGCGCAGGCCGATCTGGTGGCCGACCCGGTCCTGGGCCTCCCAGGTGACGCAGCGCCCGAACACCAGTCCGATGATGAAGATGCTGTGGACCACCGCCATGATCGGGGCGATCAGCACCGAGAAGACGAACTCCACCAGGGCGCTGATCAGCAGGCGACCACTGCCGCCGTAGCTGCGGCGTTTGGCACGTTGGGCCGCGATCTCGACGATGCCCAGCAGCTTGGGCATGAAGGTCATGCCCATCATCACGACGAAGAAGGCCAGGCCCGCCCCGGCATCGATGCTGCCCCAGTACGTTCCGACCAGGGGCGCGATCTCGCCCGGGTCGGCGCCCAGGCCGAAGACGATCGCCTGGCCCAGGCTCAGGGTCAAAAAGCCCAGCCAGAACAGCGAGGAGGCGTACATCAGGATCGCCAGGACCAGCTGCAAGCGGCCCATCGGCAGCAGGCCCGGCATCTTCAGCAGCTTGAAGTACTGCATGTTGCCCTGGCACCAGCGCAGGTCGCGCTTGATGAAGTCCAGGATCGTCGGCGGGTTCTCCTCGTAGCTGCCCAGCTCGGCGGGCAGGACCCGGACCTCGTAGCCGCCGCGGCGGATCATCGCCGCCTCAACCTGGTCGTGGCTCAGGATCCGGCCGCCCAACGGCGCGCGCCCGGGCAGGATCGGCAGCTCGCAGTGGGCGATGAAGGGGGCCACGCGGATGATCGCGTTGTGCCCCCAGTAGGGGCCGTCCTCGCCCAGCCACCAGGCGCTGCCCATGGTGTAGGTCCGCATGCCCTGGCGCATCCCGAACTGGAAGATCCGGGCGAAGGCGCTGCGCGCCGGCAGGCCGGCGATCAGGGTCTGCAGGATGCCGAGCCGGGCATTGGCCTGCATGACCCGGACCATGTGCAGGATGGTTCCGCCGGTCATGATGCTGTCGGCGTCGAGCACCACCATGAAGTCGAAGTCCGCGCCCCAGCGCTCGCAGAAGTCCCGGACGTTGCCGGCCTTCTGGCCGAGGTTGTCGCGGCGCCGTCGGTAGTGTAGGCGTCCCGGACGCGGGTCGCGGGCGGAGAGCTCGGCAAAGCGCCGCTCCTCTTCGGCGGCGATCTCCGGCTTGTTGGTGTCGCTCAGCAGGAAGAAGTCGAAGTGGCGGGCTTCGCCGGTGTCGTCCAGCGAGCCGAGGATCCGCTCGATGTGGTCGAAGACCCGGGCCGGGTCTTCGTTGTAGACCGGCATGATCAGGGCGGTCCGAGTCCGGATCGGCGCCCGGTCGTCGACCCGCGCCATGAAGGGGCTGGTCTTCTCGACGCCCCGGCCGCCCAGGGCCAGGGTCACGCCGATGACCGAGTTCCAGAAGCCGATCGCGATCCAGGGGATGGTCATGACGAAGCAGGCCAGAATCCCGGCTTCGAAGAGGTTGAGGCCATCGCCCAGGAGGATCCGGGCCATGACGAAGACCGCCGCGCCGACGGTCAGGCCGACCAGCAGGGCGAAGAGGAGGCGGCGCCGTCGGACGGTCAGGGACCAGGCACGATCGAGCGCGTCAGGCAAGGGAGCAATCATGGCACGCAATGCAGTTCAACCAGTATCAGTTAGGAGATCCGTAGCGTCCAAACGCACGACGCAACCAACATCATGCATTTGCACGACGGAAAAACTGGCCGTTGTGCAGCGCAACGAGAAGAAACAGTTTTGTGGCAATATTTAGCGAAGTCTTCACGGCAGGCATCCTCCCACGGCATATCACTAATCCGTCTCCCCCGACGGGCCGAACCTGGCGACGCCGCAGGAAAAGTTCTGCGGCCCGTGATACGAGCCTTTCGCCCGGCCTCATCCCCGCCTTGTCTCGGCGGCCCCGGCTGGCCGGGCCCGAGCCCGTATCTCGCCAATCGACATAGAGCCTTTCGGGGCCCTACGCCAGGGGTGGCCACGGTTTCGTGACCATTGTTGTTCACGCCCCGAAGCGGGTCCGGGCGGCACGGAATAGACCGGGACCGCCCGGCGTTACATAAGCTACCGCCCTGACTAACACCTCAGGGGACAGAAATGATCCCGAGACCAAGAAGGTCCAGCCTGCCGAGCGCCCCCGCCCCCAGCGTCCTCTTGAGCTTGCTCGGCGCCACCACCCTGCTGACCGGGCTCACCGCCGGCATCGCCGCGGGCATGGACCTGGGGCTGCCCTACTACCTGACCTCGCTCTGCCTGGGGGGCCTGGTCGTGCTCGGGGTCCTGGTCGCGGCCAGCCGCTTCCTGCCCGGCGATCGCTTCGGCTGCGCCAACGGGGTCACCCTGGCGCGGGCGATGCTGATCTGTCCCCTGGCCGGGGCCTTGGTCCTGGCGGCGCTTGACGCGCGCCTGGCCTGGATCTTCTTCGTGCTCGCCCTGGTCGCCTTCCTGCTCGACGGGGTCGACGGCTGGGTCGCCCGCAGGCGCCGGGAATGCTCCCACTTCGGCGCCCGCTTCGACATGGAAACCGACGCCCTCTTCGTCCTGGTCCTGTCGCTGCTGGTCCTGAACGCCGGCAAGGCGGGCCCCTGGATCCTGCTCTCCGGACTGCTGCGCTACCTCTTCGTCCTCGCCGGCCTGGCCTGGGCGCCGCTGCGCGCGCCCCTGGCGCCCAGCTTGCGCCGCAAGGCAATCTGCGCTCTACAAGTCGGCGCTCTGGTCATATGCTTGGCACCCATCGTGCCGGCGACTTGGAGTGCCTGGCTTGCGGCAATCGCCCTGAGCGCGCTCATCGCGTCATTCGTCCGCGATGTCTCCGGGCTGGTCCGCCGGGCTTGGGAGAGGAGGCAAGAGACCTTGACGAGAGAGTCCAGATGGCTGGCCTTCGGCCAGCGCGCGACCTGGCTGATGCCCTGGCTGGCGGTCGTCGCCGTGCTCGGCGGCGGCCTGACTCCGGCCCCGCCGGCGCAGGCGGCGGCGGCCCGCTACGAGATCGATCCGGCCCATTTCAGCGTCGGCTTCCTGGTCCATCACATCGGCTATGCCGATACCCTGGGCATGTTCCTCGAGGGCAGCGGCAGCTTCACTTTCGACGAGACGGCGCCCGCGGTCTCCGACATCGAGGTGACGATCCAGGCCGACAGCGTCTTCACCAACCACGACCGCCGCGACAAGCACGTCAAGGGCGGCGATTTCCTCGACGTCGACGACCATCCCGAGATCCGCTTCGTCGGCCGCGAGGCCCGTCAGACCGGGGAGAACACGGGCGAGGTGACCGGCGACCTGACCATCCTGGGCGTCACCCGGCCGGTCACCCTGCAGGTCACCAAGAACAAGATCGGCGACTACCCTTTCGGCGCCGGGCCGCCCTACGTCGTCGGGGTCTCGGTGCGCGGCACGGTGAAGCGCAGCGAGTTCGGCATGACCTACGCCGTGGAGAACGGCTGGGTCGGCGACGAGGTCGAGCTGATCATCGAGTTCGAGGCGATCCGGCAGGACTGAGCATGGTTCCGCGCCGCCGCTCCGGCCGGGGGCGCCAAGACTGGGAGGATACGACAGGTCATGATCGCCCTCAGCGAGCTCCGCGGGCTCGCCCGTTCAGTCTCGATTTACTATGGGAACCCGCTGCGCAGCCGCGCGCACCGGAGCTTCTACCGGCAGTTCATCGAGCCCGGCGACCTTTGCTTCGACGTCGGGGCGCACGTCGGCAACCACGTCCGGACCATGCTCAAGCTCGGCGCCCGGGTGGTCGCGGTCGAGCCGCAGCCGCGCTTCCAGTGGCTGCTGCGCCGGCTCTACGGCGACAACCCCGAGGTCACTCTGGTCGACAAGGCTCTGGGCGCCGCGTTCGGCGAGGCCGAGCTCTACGTCAGCAGCCGCTATCCGACGGTGACCACCCTGTCGCGCGACTGGATCAAGTCGGTCGGGCGCGCCGCGTCCTTCAGCGAGGTTGCCTGGGACGGCCGGGTCACCGTCGAGGTCACCACCCTCGACAGCCTGATCGCCCGGCACGGCAGGCCCGCCTACTGCAAGATCGACGTCGAGGGCTTCGAGCCCCAGGTCCTGGAGGGCCTCTCCACCGCCTTGCCGAGCCTGTCCTTCGAGTTCATCCCGGCCGCGCTCGACGGCGCCCACGCCTGCATCGAGCGGCTGCTGGCGCTGGGCGACTACGAGTTCAACGTCTCCATGGGCGAGCAGATGCGCTTCGAGCTGCCGCAGTGGAGCGACGCCGGCGCCCTGGGCGCCTGGCTCGACAACTTGGCCATCGACGACCTCTCGGGCGACGTCTACTGCCGTCTCAAGACCCGGGACTGAGCCGCCGTGACGCCAAGTGCGCCAGGGCCCGCCGAGGCCTTCTGGATCACCGGCGCGCTAACCGGCGAGATCCGCGCGGCCGGGCTGCCGCCGCCCGGCGACGGCGAGGTCCTGGTCCGGACGCTCTACAGCGGGATCAGCCGCGGCACCGAATGCCTGGTCTTCGGCGGCGGCGTCCCGGCCAGCCAGTATCGGGCCATGCGCGCGCCCTTCCAGGAGGGCGACTTCCCCTGGCCGGTCAAGTACGGCTACGCCAGTGTCGGCCTGGTCGAGCAGGGCCCCGACGCGTTGCAGGGCCGGGAGGTCTTCTGCCTCTACCCGCACCAGACCCGCTATCTCGTCCCGGAAGCGGCCGTGCTGCCGCTGCCGCGGGGCCTGCCGGCCGGCCGGGCCGTGCTCGGCGCCAACATGGAGACCGCGCTCAACGGCCTCTGGGACGCGGCGCCGCGGCCTGGCGACCGGATCGCGGTGATCGGCGCCGGGGTCGTCGGCTGCCTGGTCGCGCGCTTGGCGGCGCAGGTGCCGGGCTGCCGGGTCCAGCTCCTCGACATCGACCCGGACAAGGCGGCGATCGCCGAGGCGCTCGGCCTGCCCTTCGCCCTGCCCGAGGCGGCGGAAGCCGACTGCGACCTGGTGATCCACGCCAGCGGCGCGCCCGAGGGCCTGGTCACGGCGCTGGGCCTCGCCGGCTTCGAAGCGACGGTCGTCGAACTGTCCTGGTTCGGCGACCGCGGAGTCACCCTGCCCCTCGGCGAGGCCTTCCACGCCAGGCGCCTGACCCTCAAGTCGTCCCAGGTCGGCCAGGTAGCGTCGGCCCGGCGGGCGCGCTGGGATCACTGCCGGCGCCTGGCCAAGGCCCTGGAGCTGCTGGCCGAGCCGCGGCTCGACGCCCTGATCAGCGGCGACTCCGCGTTTCGGGCATTGCCAGAGACCCTGCGCTCGCTATACCAAGCCCCGGCCGGCGTGCTTTGTCACCGGATCACCTATGAGGACTGAGGAATGTACAGCGTCTGCGTCAGAGACCATTTCATGATCGCGCACAGCTTCCGGGGCGAGGTCTTCGGACCGGCCCAGAAGCTCCACGGGGCCACCTACGTGGTCGACGTCGAGTTCCGCCGCAAGGAGCTGGACGCGGACGGCATCGTGGTCGACATCGGCCTGGCCGGCCAGGAGCTGAACAAGACGCTCGGCGCGCTCAACTTCCAGAACCTCGACGAGGTGGCGGAGTTCGAAGGCCAGAACACCACGACCGAGTTCATGGCCCGGGTGATCTTCGACCGCTTCGCCGCCGCCATCGCCCGCGGCGACCTGGGCCCCAACGCCTCCGGGCTCACCGCGCTCAAGGTCACCCTGCACGAGTCCCACGTGGCCTGGGCGGCCTACGAGGGCGCGCTCTAGGCCGGCGGGCCGCGGCGCAAGGTGGCGAGGCTCCATTTCGTCCTGCCCGGCGATCCGGCGACCCGGACCGGCGGCTTCATCTACGACGCCCGGATCATCGAGGGCCTGCGGGCGCGCGGGATCGAGGTCGCCGTGCACAGCCTGCCCGACGGCTTCCCCGCGCCCTCGCCGGCGGTCCGGGCGCAGGCGGCGGCGCTCTTCGCCGCCTTGCCCGACGGCGCCCGGGTCGTGGTCGACGGCTTGGCCCTCGGCGTCCTGCCCGGAGAACTGGCGCCCGAGGCCGGCAGGCTCGAGCTGATCGGCCTGGTCCACCATCCCCTGGCCGCCGAGAGCGGCCTGTCGCCGGAGCGGCGGCAGGCGCTCTTCGACTCCGAGACGGCGGCGCTGGCGCTGGTCTCGCAGGTCGTCACCACCAGCCGCCACACCGCCGAGGCCCTGGCGCCCTACGGCGTGCCTGCGGAGCGGATCACCCCGGTGCCGCCCGGGGTCGAGCCGGCGCCCCTGGCCGCCGGCTCGGCCGACGGGACGCTGGCCCTGCTCTGCGTCGCCAACCTGGTGCCCCGCAAGGGCCACGACCTCCTCCTCGGCGCACTGGCCAGGCTTGAGCACCTGGACTGGCGCCTGACCTGCGGCGGCAGCCCGGCGCGCGATCCGGACTGGAGCGAGCGCCTGCGCCGCCTCTGCGCCGAGAACGGCCTCGACGACCGTGTGGCCTTTGTGGGCGAAATCGACGACTCCCGGCTGGAAGACCTCTATCATGGGGCCGATCTTTTCGTGCTGGCCTCCCACTACGAGGGCTACGGCATGGTCTTTCCCGAGGCGGTCGCCCACGGCATTCCGGTGCTCGCGACCCGGACCGGCGGGATCCCCGAGGCGGCGCCCGCCGAGGCCTCGATCCTGGTGCCGCCTGGCGATCTCGACGCCCTGACCGCGGCCCTGCGGCGCCTGCTCGCCGAGCCGGCCGCCTACGCCGAGCTGCGCGCCGCGGCGCGCGGCGCGCGCGCGGGCCTGCGGCGCTGGTCGGACAGCGCCGCGCTCTTCGCCGCTGCGCTCGGCTACGGCGCGGAGGGGGCGGGGCGGTGAGCGGCTTCTCCGCCGACTGGCTGGCGCTGCGCGAGCCGGCCGACGCCCGCGCCCGGGCCCCCGATCTGACCAAGCGAATGGCCGCTTTCTGCGCCGGCCGGGAGCGGCTCAAGGTCCTCGACCTGGGCAGCGGGACCGGATCCAACCTCCGCTTCCTGGCGCCCCGGTTGAAGCTGGTGCAGAGCTGGACCCTGGTCGATCACGACGAGGACCTGCTGGAGCTCGCCGCCGAGGCCGGCAAGTCGCTGTCCGGAGTCGACGTGGAGTGCCGCCGGCTCGATCTGGCCAAGGACCTGGGCCGCCTGGACCTCTCCGATGTCGATCTGGTGACCGCTTCGGCGCTGATGGACCTGGTCTCGGCGGCCTGGTTCGACCGCCTGGCCGCGGCCTGCCGGGCGGCCGGCTGCGCGGTCTTCTTTGTCCTGACCTACGACGGGGTCATGGAGTGGCGGCCCTCGGACCGTCTGGACCCCCTGATCCGCGAGCTCTTCAACCTGCATCAAGGCGAGGACAAGGGCTTCGGCCCGGCGCTCGGTCCCGAGGCCCCCAAGCACATGGCCCGGGCCCTGATCTCCAAGGGCTACCGGGTCGAGACCGGGCCCAGCGATTGGATCATCGAGGGCGGCGAGCGGGAGCTGCACCTGGCCCTGCTCGAGGGCTTCCTGGCCGCCGCCGAGGAGATCGGCCCGGCCCGCGCCGAGGAGCTCCGCGACTGGGCGGCCCGTCGCCGCCGCCTCGCGGCCCGGCCCGAGGCCCGCCTCCGGGTCGGCCACGAGGACCTCTTCGCCTTCCCGGCCGAGAGCTGAAAAGAGATATGCCCCTCACCCTCCCACAGCGAGAGGGATGTGAAGGCTTGGCGAGGCGGTCAGCCGAGCCCTAGAGCACGATGATATGAGGTTGAAGCAACCTCATATCTGAATCGTGCTCTAAACTGTTGAAGTAGAGCGGGATTCAGACATGAAGCCGGATTGGCTTAATGTCATCCCGCTCTAGCCGGAGCTGGGTGAGGGGACCTCTCCCCGCAGGTCGAAGTCGAAGAGCACGTCCTCGCCCATCTCGAAGCGGCGGCAGGGCGGGCGCCGCGCCTCGGCCAGTCTGCCGACCGGCGGCAGGGTGAAGGCCGGGCGCCCGGAGCCGATGATCAGCGGCGCGACCGCGACCTGCAGCCGGTCCAGCACCCCGGCGGCGAGGAAGCGCGAGACCGTGACCCCGCCGCCTTCCACGAAGAGGCTGTGCAGGCCCTCGGCGCGCAGCGCGGCGACGATCGCGGCCGGCGGGATCTGCATGTCCTCGGCCTCGATCTCCAGGCTCCGGACGGGCGCGGGCAACGGCGTCGTTCCGGCGCCGGCACGGCTGACCAGGAGAGTCGGCGCCGCGCCGTCGGTGAAGACCTTGTAGCGCGCCTCTAGGCGACGCTCGGTGTCGATCACCACGCGCACCGGGTTCTCTCCCGGTGCCCGGCGCGTGGTCAGCTGCGGATCGTCGTGCTTGACCGTCCCCGCGCCGACGATCACCGCATCGCTCAGCGCCCGCAGGCGGTGCAGGTGGAGGATGTTTGCCGCGCCGGTGACGTAATAGGAATCACCGCCCTCGGTCGCGATGCGGCCGTCCAGGCTCTGGCCCAGGTGGGCCAGGGTCAGGGGTCGGCTCTCCGAGCCCAGCGCCACCGGCAAGTAAAGGTCGAAGAGTTGTCCAACCTCCTGAGAAAGCTCGACGAAGCAGCGCCAGCCGCCATCGCGGTTGACCGCGAGCAGCGCGTCTGCTTCGGTTGCGGCCACGAAGCCGGGCGACCCGCTCGGGTCGCTGCGCAAGCCGAGGCCGTCGAAAGGAAAGCCGTCACTGCGAACCCTTTGCCGGACCGCGAGGATCAGCTGCCACGCCTCCTCGGGAACAATTTCCTTGTTTTGTTGTTCATGAGGCAAGGCAGGACTCCAAGATCTCAGGCCAAAAAAGCCACAGGTCTGTAAGACTTTTGTCCCTTGTTCAAGATCTGAAGCAAACTAACATCAGAGCCGTGCGAGCAAACAAAGAGTCTTTCCTACCCAGCATTCAATCGACCCAAAAGCAGTCTGAAGCGGACTTTACGTCGATCATCGGAGATACCGAGACGGTCTTCGTCGATCGGACGCTGGCGGAACTGCGATGCGGACGAGTGGTGCGACTGAGCGGCGGACAGCGATCCTGGCTGATCGTGGCCCTGGAGTGCTGTCCCGCCCGGACCCTGGAGGAGCTTCAACGCCTCTCCGCGGGGCAGCTCGAGCTGATCCTCAGCGCCGAGCGGGCCGAGGCCCTGGGGCTGGACCCTGGCACGGACGGCGCCGTGGCCCTGCGCCTACCGCCGGGCTGGAGTCGCGAGTGGCTGCATCAGCTGGTCGCGACGCCCGTGGATCCGGACCGGCAGCCGGCCGAGGCCCGGGGGCTGGACACCCTGGCCGCCTCGAGCGGCGCCCGGACCGCCTTGACCATGGTCAAGCTGGCCCACCTCGTGCCCGCGGTGCTGGTCTGGGAGCTGCGCGGCGCCGCGGCGACCGAGGTCAGCAAGCAGGTCGCCCTGGGCGAAATCCTCATGGTCACACTGCCCCAGGTCCAGGCCTACGTCGAGGCGACGGCGACCAAGCTGCTCCGCGTCGGCGAGGCCAAGGTGCCGCTGAGCGACAGCGAGGACACCCGCTTCGTCATCTTCCGGGCCGCGAGCAGCGGCATCGATCACGTCGCGATCGTCATCGGCCAGATCGACACCGGGACCCCGGTGCTGGTCCGGCTCCATTCGGCCTGCCTGACCGGCGACCTTTTCGGCAGCCTGCGCTGCGACTGCGGCGAGCAGCTGCGGACCTCGGTCCAGGCCATCGCCGAGGCCGGCGGCGGGATCATCCTCTACCTGGCCCAGGAAGGCCGCGGCATCGGCCTGACCAACAAGCTGCGCGCCTACTGGCTCCAGGACCGGGGCTTCGACACCCTGGACGCCAACAACCAGCTCGGCTTTAAGGACGACGAGCGCCGCTACGAGGTCGCCGCCGAGATCCTCAAGCTGCTCGACATCGAGCGGGTCACGCTGATGACCAACAACCCGGCCAAGATCAACGCCCTGGAAAGCGCGGGCATCGCGATCGAAAGCCGCAAGGGCGTCCCGGCGACGATCAACCCGCACAACGAGCGCTACATGACGGTGCGCGCGGAAAAGATCGGCCACATCCTGGACGAGTAGCTGCGTGGCGGGAGCCGCTTTCCCGACATCGGAGATCCATGCTCACACGTCCCCGC
Organism: Kiloniellales bacterium; assembly: GCA_030066685.1. Classification (NCBI taxonomy): domain Bacteria; kingdom Pseudomonadati; phylum Pseudomonadota; class Alphaproteobacteria; order Rhodospirillales; species Kiloniellales bacterium. Next base: position 53,984 of record JASJBF010000026.1, read on the forward strand.
CGAGGGAAAGGGTGAGCGCGGTCGCCGATCACCCGCGTGAAGCGCGCTTCGCTGGCGCGCTCATGCTTCGAGAAGCTCAGCATGAGGGTGCCCTTTAACTCGCCCTGAGCTTGCCTAAAGGGGAGGTCGGCTCCGCTTGAAGTGCGGCGCTCGAATTCATGTGTTCGCTGGTTAGGGTCAGTCCCGCTCCTTGAGCAGGGACAGCGGCGCGCGCCTGAGGTCGCGCAGGACCGCGACCAGGCGCTCGGCGGCGTGGTCGAGGAGCTGCCGGCCCTTTTCCGGGTCGGCCTGGGAGGCGTCGCCGGCGGCGCCCGAGGGGTGCAGGTCCTGGCTCGCCCAGGCGAAGCCGGCAGGGCCTTCGGGCCGCAGGATCTCGTAGTCGCCTTCCATGTCGAGGGAGAGCGGCCGGAAGTCCGCCGCCCGCTCCTTGCGGACCAGCTCGGGGTGTAGTGCCAGCATCATCGAGGTCTCGACCGCCCCGCCGTGGATCCCGTGGGCCAGCTCCTCGGCTCCGAAGATCCCCTCCGGCGTGCCGAAGTGGAAGTAGGTCGCGCGCACCACCAGCATGCCGAAGTCCATGCGCAGGCGCTGGGCGACGATGTCGACGACCTGGGTCTGGCCGCCGTGGCTGTTGAAGATCACCAGCTTGCGCAGCCCGGCGCGGGCGACCGAGGCGCCGATCTCGGTCCAGAGCCCGATCAGCAGCTCGGCCGGCAGCGACAGGGTGCCGGGAAAGTCGCCGTGCTCCTCGCTGTCGCCGACCGGCAGGGTCGGCAGGACCAGAAGCGTCAAGTCCTCCGGGACCCGCGCCAGGGCCCGGTCGACGATGCCGCGGTTGATCGCGGTGTCGGTCGCAAGCGGCAGGTGCGGGCCGTGCTGCTCGGTCGCGCCGACCGGCAGCACAGCGATCACCGCCTCCGGATCGACCGTCTCCAGATCGGTCGTGGCGAGGTCTTCCCAATAGCCGCTATTCAGGCCCATCGCGCCGTTCCGTTCTTCCGCTCCCTGGCGGGAGCATAGGCCAAATCCGCCCCGGGGGAAGGGCCTTCGGGTGAGGCCCCTCACCCGCTCGCCGCGCTCGCCGCCCTCTCCCTTGGGGAGAGGGCTGTGGAGGCTTGGCGAGGCGCCAGCCGAGCCCTAGCCGGAGCTGGGTGAGGGGATCTCTCCCAGTGCCAGCGGCCGCCCGCTAACTTCGCCCGTAGTCGTCCGCGATGCGTTCGATGTCGTCTTCCTCCAGGTAGCTGCCGCACTGCACCTCGATGACGTGCAGCGGCGCCGCACCCGGGTTGCGCAGGCGGTGCAGGCTGCCCTGGGGGATGAAGGTCGACTGGCCGGCCGCCAGGGCGAAGACCTCCTCGCCGCGGGTGACCTCGGCGCGGCCGCGAACCACCACCCAGTGCTCGCTGCGGTGGCGGTGGCGCTGCAGCGAGATTCTGGCCCCGGGCTTCAGCATCAGGTGCTTGGACTGGAAGCCTTCGCCCTTCTGCAGGCTGGTGAAGCTGCCCCAGGGCCGCTGCACCGTGTTCGCCCGGCCGTGTTCGGAGCGGCCCTCGGCGGCCAGGCGTTCGGCGATGCCACGGACCTCCTGGGCGCGGTCGCGCGGGCAGACCAGGACCGCGTCCTCCTGGACCACGACCACCAGGTCGCGCAGCCCGACGGCCACCAGCAGCGCCGCGTCGCTGCGCAGGTAGGAACCATGGCTGTCCTCAACCAGAACCTCGCCGAGCAGGACGTTGCCGTCGGCGTCCTGCGCCGAGGCCCGCCAGAGCGACTCCCAGGAGCCGACGTCGCTCCAGCCCATGTCGACCGGGACCACCCCGGCGCGCTCGGTTTTCTCCATCAGGGCGTAGTCGATCGAGATCCGGGGTGCGGTCGCAAAGGCGGCCGCCTCGAGGCGGGTGAAGTCGAGGTCCGGGGTCGCGCCCTCGACCGCGGCGCGGGCCGCTTGCAGCACCTCCGGCGCCCGGGCTTCCAGTTCGGCGAGCAGGCCGGCCCGAGAGAAAAGGAAGATGCCGCTGTTCCATAAGTGCCGGCCGCCGGCGAGATAGGCCTCGGCGGTTGCCCGGTCCGGCTTCTCGACGAAGCGGGCGATCCGCCGGCAGCCGGCCAGGTCGGGCAGGGCCTCGCCCCGCTCGATGTAGCCGTAGCCGGTCTCCGGATGGTCCGGCGTCACGCCGAAGGTCATCAGCCAGCCGGCCGCGGCCGCCGGGGCGGCGGCGTCGACCGCCGCCAGGAAGCGCTCGGGCTTTTCGATCACGTGGTCGGAGGGCAGGACCAGCAGCAGCTCGCCCGGATCCGCCACGGCGGCCAGGGCCGCGGCGGCGATGGCCGGAGCGGTGTTGCGCCCGGCCGGCTCCAGGATCAGCGCCGCGGCCGGGCGACCGGCGGCGCGCAGCTGCTCGGCGGCCAGGAAGCGCTGGGCCTCGTTGCAGACCACGATCGGCGGGGCGAAGCGCGCCGGGTCGCCGACCCGCTCCAGGGTCTTGCGGAACAGGCTGGTCCCGCCCAGCAGATCGGCGAAGGGCTTGCCGGCCGTGGCGCGCGAGACCGGCCAGAGGCGGCTGCCGATTCCGCCACAGAGGATGACTGGCTGAATGGGGGCTTGGGTCACGCTGTCCGGAGGCTCTGGGATGGCTCCGCGGATTAGACAGGATCGGCCCCGAGCCGGCAATTCCCTTGCCGCGTCGAAGGGCGGGGCAAGGCTGTGCCTTTCCTGGGGCAGGGTGCCGACGCAGCGGGCGGATTTCGCGCCTCGATCCCGATCTAGGGGATGCCGGACGCGGCAACCGGGAGTATAGAGTCCGCCTCGACGCCTTTCTCACGCCACGGGGAGACCCCATGCGCAGAATCCTGGTGACCGGCGCCCTGGGCCAGATCGGCTCCGAACTGGTTCCGGCGCTCCGCGCGCGCTACGGCCGCGACCGGGTCATCGCCTCCGACATCCGCATGATGCCGGCCGGGGAGCAGGCCGAGGAGGGACCCTACGAGCACGCCGACTGCACCCAGGCCCACCAGGTCCTCGAAGTGGTCCGGCGCTATGACATCGGACGGATCTACCACATGGCGGCGCTGCTCTCCGCCGTGGCCGAGGACAAGCCGCAGGTTGCCTGGACGGTCAACATGAGCGGGCTCTACAACACGCTCGAGGTCGCCCGGCAGTACGACTGCGCGGTCTTCTTCCCCAGCTCGATCGGCGCCTTCGGGCCGACCACCCCGCGCGACCAGACGCCGCAGGACACGATCCAGCGCCCGACCACCATGTACGGGGTCAGCAAGGTCGCGGGCGAGATGCTTTGCGACTACTACGCCCTGCGCTTCGGGATCGACACCCGCGGGGTCCGGCTACCGGGGCTGATCTCCTACGTCGCGCCGCCGGGCGGCGGCACCACCGACTATGCCGTGGACATCTTTTATCACGCCCTGCGCTACGGCCGGTACACCTGCTTCCTCAAGCCCGACACCTGCCTCGACATGATGTACATGCCCGACGCGATCCGGGCCATGATCGAAGTGATGGAGGCCGATCCGGCGCGCCTGGTCCACCGCAACGCCTTCAACATCACCGCCATGAGCTTCACCCCGCAGGTCCTGGCCGAGGCGATCCGCAAGCACCTGCCCGGCTTCACGATCGACTACGAGGTCGATCCGGTGCGCCAGGCCATCGCCGATTCCTGGCCGCGCTCCCTGGACGACTCCGCGGCGCGCGAGGAATGGGACTGGGCGCCGGCCTACGACCTGCCGGCCATGACCGGGGACATGCTGAGCAAGCTGGACGCCAAGCTCAAGGCCGCCAGATAGGCCAAACGAGAGGAGACGGACCGCCATGCCCCACGATCGACTGGAGAAGCTGCTGGCCGCGCAGGTCGCGGACCTCGACCGGTCCGGGCCCCTCAAGGGACGGGAGGCCGTGATCCTCGGCGTGGTCCCGCCGCGGGACGGCAAGGGCCCGCGCTACCTGCTGCAGGGCCAGGGCGATCGGCCCTTCCTGCGCATGAACGCCAACAGCTATCTTGGCCTGACCTTCCACGAAGAGGTCATGGCCGCCGAGGAGGCCGCGGTCCGGCGCTACGGCACCGGGCCCGGGGCGGTGCGCTTCATCAGCGGCACCTGGGAGCCCCACGTCGCGCTCGAGGCTCGCCTCGCCGCCTTCCACGGCCGCGAGGCGGCGATGATCTTCAGCTCCGCCTACGCCACCATCCTGGGCGTGCTGACGCCCCTGATCACCAAGGAGACCGCGGTGATCAGCGACGAGCTCAACCACAACTGCATCATCAACGCGATCCGCATGTCGCAGCCGGCGGAAAAGCACATCTACCGCCACCTCGACATGGCGGAGCTGGACCTGAGCCTCAAGGCGGCGAGCCGGGCCTGCCGCCGCGCCATCGTCGTGACCGACGGCATCTTCTCCATGCGCGGCGATCACGCCCCGCTGGAGCGGATCATGGAGCTGGCCCGGGCGCACGACGCCGACTTCGCGGAGAACGTCCTGGTCGTGGTCGACGACTCCCACGGCGTCGGCGCCTTCGGCGAGACCGGCCGCGGCACCGAGGAGCACACCGCCTGCCGGCCCGCCGACCTGCTGGTCGCGACCCTGGGCAAGGCCTTCGGGGTCAACGGCGGCTACGTCGCTGCCGGCCGGGCGGTGATCGACTACCTGCGCGAGACCTCGCCCTGCTACATCTATTCCAACCCGATCACACCGGGCGAGGCGGCCGCCGCCAAGGTCGCGGTCGACATCGTCGACAGCCCGGCCGGCCGCGCGCTGCTCGACCGATTGCGGGCCATGACCCGACGCTTCGATGCCGGCCTCAACGCGCTCGGCTTCGAGACCATCCCCGGCGAGCATCCCGTGGTGCCGCTGATGGTGCGCGACACCGCGCGCACCTCGGCCCTGGTCACCCACCTGCGGAACCACGGGGTCCTGGCGACCGGCCTCAACTATCCCGTCGTGCCCCGCGGCGACGAGGAGATCCGCTTCCAGATCTCCGCCGACCACACCGAGGCCGACATCGACGAGGCCCTGGAGGTACTGCGGCAATTCCCCGGCTGAGCGGCCGGAACCGGCTTCAAGCAGATCGAACAAGGCCTTCGTGGCGGAAGAGAAGGGGCGGCAACAAGCCGCGCCGTGGCGCGTCTGGGTGGTCTTTTATTTCTCCGACTTCTACATTTTTGGCTCGACGGTGATTTATTATTTACAATATCAAAATGTATATAACTTCTTTGTGAATTGGTCTCTTTGTTAATCAGTATATCTTCAAAGTTTATTTGGGCGCGAGCGGTGCGATCTTGCCGCCCGGCGTTCACGCGACCGAATCGGGTGGCGGATAAGTCGAGCTGATTGGAGGACGATCATGGCCAGGGCAGCGGGGGCCCCAAAGTTGATCAGCCTAGCGCTTGCGGGGATTGTCTCAGCGAACCTTGCCTGCAGCACCCCAGGCCTCGGCCACGCCGGGCAAGTGGTCCCCTTGGCACCGGCGGACATCGAGGGCCAGGCCCGGGACGGCCTGAAGGTCGCCAGCGAACTGAACATCGCGCGGAACCTGCGGGCGCTCGAAATGGCGAGCGCGCTGCAAGCGCTGTCTCAGACCATGACCATCCGTTCGCTCCTCGCGGCTCTGTCGATCGACAAGGAGCCCAACATCTCGGCCTTGGCGGCGGAGCACGACCGTTTCGACCGGATCATCAAAGGCATGCGCCACGGCGATTTGGAGCTGGGGCTCGGAAGGGCCGTAAACCCGGAGATCCTCAAGAAACTCGCGCGGCTGGAGAAGGAGTGGTCGATCTTCGGCCCCGTGGCGCGCAAGATCGTCAAGAACGGCAAGGTCTCGAAGCGAAATGTCGCGATCGTGGCCGAATGCATCAAACCCCTGGCGGAGGGGACGCGGGAATTGATCGAGGTCGTCCAGTACTACGTCACCGGCGGCCGAACCTTCTCGCTCCTGACTTCGATGATCAGCGCGACCGAAGCGCAGCACGCGCTGGTCAGCGAGATGGCCGCCGGCTATCTGCTGATCGCCTACGGCCACAAGCCCGCGTACTACCGGGGCCTGCTTCGGGATCAGATGGCGCATTTCGACCAAACCCTGAACGGACTGCTGGTCGGCGACAGCGGCCTCCAGCTTCTGCCCGCGCCGACCTCGACTCTCGCGCGGCGATTCCGCGGCGCCATCAGGCTCTGGAGAGCGCATCGCCCTGTGCTGCGCGCGGTGGCCGAAGGCGGCGAGGTCGATCGCGAGACCATCCCCGATTTCATGCGGTTGAACGACGCTCTGGCCGCCGAGATCGACAAGGCCAGCGAACTCTACAAGAGCATCTGACCGCGCCCGGATCTCCGCCGACCACAGGGACGCCGACATCGACGAGGCCCTGGAGGCGCTGCGGCATCCCTTGGAAAAAGTCCGGTGCGCGTTCTCTTCGACGTCAGTCGTCGAAATCGTCCCGATCGTCATCGGACGCGCCGAGGGCAAAGACCTGGCCGCGGACTTCGCCGGCCGGATTCGCCTCGGCGTGGACGTTCAGATAGATGAGCCCGTCCAGAACGGCGGCGAACAGGGACGCGATGTTGTTGATCGCCACGCCGCAGTTTGGATTTGCCGCGAAGTCAACGGGTTCGATGTCGAGGTTGCCGAGCCGACCGCGGGCCAGAAGGCCGTCCACGTCGATGCCACCCGGACCGCCGACGGGCGCGACGTTGAACAGGAAAGCGACGACCGGGCCGTTGACGCCGGCCCGCGCGCAGTGCAGATGCGCCTGCGTGATCTTTTCACCGTCGAAAACCCGCAGCTTGAAGCGCAGCGACGAGAGGTCTTCGGCGAAGTCGAGCTTCAAGGTGGCGCTCGTGTCGGTCAAGACGCCGCCGGGCGGCTGGATTTCCTGAGCGCCGCTAGCGACGGTCTTGAATCTGAACGCGCTGCGGTCGTCACGATCTGCAACTGCGGCCGTCGAGAAGGCGACGGCGGCGGCGAGGACGACCAGGCTTGCTCGGAGTCCCATCGGTGTTCCTCCCTCGTGTCGGAACAGGTTTCTTGCGCGCGCCGAGAAGGGCTTCCACTTCAGATCCGAAAATCATGTCCGAAGCATGCTCGGCACACGATACACGGGATGGTTGTCGCCTCGGCCTCGCTGCGCAAGTCACTTTTCCGTGTCCATCGCCACGGTCCGATCGAGCATCCCGCGGCCCAGCGCGACGGGCCCGCGCTTCGGTCCCGGTCACCCGCCTCCGGACCGACGGCGTCCCGGCGGCCGGCCCCTGTCGATTGTCGCACAGACCCGATCCCTGCGCGGTGCTAGGCTCTCGATCCCGGTCGTCGATGATCGCGGGACAAGAGGAGGGGAACGCCATGCTGTCGCGCTTGGCGCTGATTGCAGCGCTTTGTGTCTGCTTGGTCGCATCCCATGATCGGGCCAAGGCCGCCGAGGAAGACGGCGCCGTCCTGGTCACGGTGACGGGAAAGCTGGGCAAGACCAACAGGGGTGCCGCGGATCCCTTCCTCGATGCCTTCTTCGCCTACCACGAGGTCTCCTTCGAGGCGGCCTATGCCTTCGACCGCAGCGAGCTGGCCGCCCTTGGCATGGAGGAGCTGACCCTGAGCTACCCGAGCTGGCCGAAGGCTCCGGTCACGCTGCGCGGGCCGTCTCTCGCTGCGGTCCTGGACCGGGTGCAGGCGCAGGGCAAGTCGGTGAAGATCCAGGCCCTGGATGGCTACGCCGTCCAGTTCGAGATCGAGACCCTGCGCAAGGGGCGCTTCATCCTCGCCATCGAAGGCGACGGCCGGCCCCTGGCCATCGGCGGGCGCGGCCCGGCCTGGCTCGCCTTTCCCCCGGGCAGCTATCCGGACCAGCCAAAGGACAGCGACAAGAAACTCGTCTGGTCGGTCTTCCACATCGCCGTCGAATAGGCGCGAGCCGTGTTCGGCTGGCAGGACTGCCGGCTCAGCCGGCGGTCACCGCCGTCAGGTTCATGAGCACCAAGAACCCCGGCTTCGGGAGTTCGCGCGCGCCGATGACGGTCCGGGCCGGGCGATGCTCGCCCATGACCGAGACATAGGCCTCGTTCATCCTCTCGAAGTCGCGCATCTCCTTCAGGAACACCTGGATATGGACGACGTGAGCCAAATCGGAGCCGACCGATTTCAACATCGAATCGAAGGAGTTCAGGATCCTGACGGTCTGGGAGAACACGTCGTCTCCCGCCAGCCGGCCCGTGTCCGGCTCGACGCCGCCGACGCCTCCGATCGTGATGAAATCGCCGACCTTCGCAACATGGCTATAGGGCCCGATCAGCGGGGGGCTATCGGGCGGCGTCAGCGTCTCGACCTTCGGCGCCATCTCCAACCTCGCAAAAGAGTCCGCAGATTGCTATCCCGAACAAGACGGATGTGACAGAAGGCCGGGAATTGCCGAGGGTTCCTGCCTCTATGGGAAGGTTCGCTTCGGATGCGATGGGCCGACTCCTAGCCCACCGGCTCGCCTTCGCCCTTCGCCAGGGCGGTCAGTCTGGCCGGGTCGGACAGCAGGATGTGACGGGGGTCGGCCATCTCGATCAGGCCGCGGTCCTTCAGGGCCGTGAAGGCGCGGCTCACCGATTCCACCGTAAGGCCGAGGTACTGGGCGATCACCTCGCGGTCCATGGCGAGGTCGACGCGCGCGGCCTTCTCCCCGGCCGCGCCCTGATGGTCTCGGATCTCCAGAAGGAAGGCGGCCAAGCGCTCCAGCTTTGACTTGGCCAGGATCACCAACAGGTGCGCCCGCATCCGCGCCATGCTCCGCTCGGCCAGGTCGAGCAGGCAGCGGTGAACCTCGGGCTGGGCCTGCGCGAAGCGGTCCAGCGATTCCCACGGCAGGGTCCAGAGCGTCGAGGGCACCAGGGTCCGCGCGGTCACCGGCGAGCGCCCCTCCTCGGTCGATGCGGCCAGCAGGTCGCCGGGAAAGCACCAGCCAACCATCTGCTCGCCCTGGCCCGGCTTGGATTGGTAGAGCGCGACCAGCCCGCGCTCGAGGATCATCAACTCAGGCAGGACGTCGCCTTCCCGGGCGAGGGCGCAGCCGACGGGTGCCTGCTTCCCCTGCAACAACGCGCCCAAGCGCGCCGCCGCGGGCTCGCCGAGGTGCGTGCCGAAGAGCCGCAGGCCGGACTCGCAGGCGCCGGGCCCGCTAACGGCCCCGACCTTCGCGGCCCCTTTCGTTCGGTCCTCCAATGACTCCGGTCCCACAGCGGCAGCCCCCATGACAGGGAGCCTAGACCCTAATGCCTTCCGGGGCGCGGCGACTTGATTTGCGTCAAGTATGGGCCCTTCCTGGCGGGCCCCCGGCGCTACAACCTAAGGCGCATGCGACTCGGCTTGACCCCGAAAACCGGCGCTCTAACATGACTTGGCGCCGCGGAATCCCGACCGGACGGTCGCTCGAAACAACGCCGGGTTGCGGTGCCGCGCCGGCCCCGGGAGAGGGCCGAAGCCGGATCGCGCCGTCGCGGCCAGGACAAGAACCGGACCAAGCAAGAACCAGAACAAGATCGAGAGGGAGGCAAGACAGATGATTCGCAAGGCTTTGCTGGCCGGGGGCTTGGCCCTCGGCACGATCTCGCTCGGCGCCGTGGGCGCGGCGGGCGCCGGCGACTACGACGGCGTGACGGTTAACGTCATGACCTTCACCGGCCCGCAGATCGCCGAGCCCCTGCAGCGCCGCGCGCCCGACTTCGAGAAGCTGACCGGCGCCAAGATCAACGTCATCACGGTGCCCTTCTCGGACCTCTACACCAAGCTGCTGACCGACTGGGCGACCGGCACCAACTCCGTCGACGCCGCGGTCTTCGCCCCGCAGTGGATGGTCGACTACGTGGGCCCCGGCTACCTGGAGGACCTCACCGACAAGGTCGCGGCCGACTCCGCGCTGGCGGTCGACGACATCGCGCCCTTCTTCCGCGAGTTCTCGCAGCAGTTCAACGGCCGGACCTACCTGATCACCCTGGATGGCGATTTCCAGATGGTCTACTACCGCAGCGACCTCTTCCAGGAGGCCGGCCTCTCGGCGCCCGCGACCTGGGACGACTACGTCGCGGCGGCCAAGGCCCTGCACGGCAAGGACATGAACGGCGACGGCCAAGCCGACTTCGGCTCCTGCATCGCCAAGAAGCGCAACGCCCAGTCTTACTGGATGATCACCTCCATCGCGGCCGGCTTCCTGCAGTCCCAGGGCACCAGCCAGGGCGCCTTCTTCGATACCCGCGACATGAAGCCCCTGGTCAACAACGACGGCTTCTCGGCCGCCCTCGACGTCTACCTGGAGACCACCAAGTACGCCCCGCCGGACGAGATCAACCTCGACGTCGGCGACACCCGCAGCCTCTTCACCACCGGCCGCTGCGCCCTGACCCTGGACTGGGGCGACATCGGCACCCTGGCGATCGATCCGGACAACTCCAAGGTCATCGACAAGGTCGGCGCGGTCATGCTGCCCGGCTCCAAGCAGGTCCTGGACCGCGAGTCCGGCAAGCTGGTGGCCTGCGACGGCAGCTCCTGCCCGCACGCCATCGACGGCGTCAACCGGGCGCCCTTCGCGGCCTTCGGCGGCTGGTCCGGCGGGATCAACAAATCGGCCGACGCCAAGGTCAAGGCCGCGGCCTACGACTTCTTCTCCTTCATGAGCCAGCCGGCCCAGTCCAACGTCGACGTGACCATCGGCATCACCGGCTTCAACCCCTACCGGCTGTCCCAGTTCGAGCAGACCGAGAACTGGGTCAAGGCCGGGATGAGCAAGGCCGCAGCCGCCGACTACCTCGGCGCGATCCAGGCCAGCCTGAACAGCCCCAACATGGTGCTCGACCTGCGGATCCCCAAGAACCAGGCCTATCAGCAGGTGGTCCTCGACACCGCCCTGGCGCGGCTGCTGGCCGGCGAGATCGACAAGCAGCAGGCCATGGCCGCGATCGAGGAAGGCTGGAACGAGCTCAACGAGGACAACGGCGTCGAAGACCAGCTGAAGTTCTACAAGGCGACGCTCGGACAATAGGCGCATGACCGCAACGGCAGGCGGGCCCCGACTCGGCGACGGGGCCCGCCGCAAGGTTCCGTGTTTCGGAGGCCCGCTGTGACCGCCCCGGGCATCACCCTGGCGGCGGACGAGGCGCCGGCCTCGCGGCTGTCGGAATGGATCGACCGGCAGGTCGCCCAGCTCCTGATTCTGCCGACGGTCCTGATCCTGCTCGGCCTCTCGATCTTCCCAATGCTGATCTCGGCCTACCTGGCGCTTTCCAAGTTCAGCCTGGCGCCCGGCGGCTACCAGCTGCGCTTCGTCGGCTTCCGGAACTTCAAGAAGCTGCTCTTCGGCTCCCAGCAGTTCCATTTCCTGGGCACCTTCGGCAGCCTCGCGTGGTTCGAGTGGCTGCTGCTGCTGGCCGCGGCCGCCGGGGTCGTCTTCGGCTTCCTCCGCTACCTCCGCCGCGGCCGGGTGAGCCCGGTCGGGATTCTCGGGCGGCTGATCGCGGGCAGTCTGGCACTCGCCCTGCTGCTGCTCCTGCTGATCACCCTCAACGCGCCGGGCTTTCCGGGCTCGCTGGTGGTCACCCTGTTCTACGTCCTGGCCGGGGTCGCCCTGCAGTTCGGGCTCGGCCTCGGCCTGGCCCTGCTCTGTGCCCAGCAGATCCGCGGCCGCAACTTCTTCCGGGTCGTCTTCTTCGTGCCCCTGATGGTGACCCCGGTCGGTATCGCCTACGCCTTCCGCATGCTCGCCGACATGGGCAAGGGGCCCTTCGCGCCGGTCTGGCAGCTCTTCGGCCTGGCCGAGTTCGCCTGGTCGGCGGATCCCTGGTCGGCGCGCCTGGTGGTCCTGATCGGCGACACCTGGCAGTGGACGCCCTTCCTCTTTCTGATCCTGCTGGCCGCGATCGAGAACCAGCCGCGCGACCAGATCGAGGCGGCGCGGATCGACGGCGCCAGTTCCTGGCAGGTCTTCCGCGACATCACCTGGCCGGCCATCGCGCCGGTCGCGGCGACGGTGGTCCTAATCCGCCTGATCGAGGCCTTCAAGATCATCGACCTGCCCAACGTGCTGACCAACGGCGGGCCGGGCATCGCCACCGAATCCATGACCCTGCACGCCTTCATCGCCTGGCGCACCCAGGATCTCGGCGGCTCGGCGGCGGTCGGCTACATGCTGCTCTTCGTCGCCGTGGTCTCCTGCGTCTCCTTCTTCAACTTCGTGGTCCGCCCGGCGCGGAGGCACGAGGCATGAGCACCCCGGTGCAAAACTCGCTCTGGCGCCGGCTCTTCGAGCCCAAGGACCTGCAGTCCCTGGCGCCGGGCACCAAGCTCCTGACCTACGCGGTCCTGCTCGGCTGGACCTTCGTCGTGCTCTTCCCGCTCTACTGGCTGCTGATCACGTCGTTCAAGCTGCCGGTCCAGGTCAACGATGGGCCGGACTACCTGCCCTTCGTCGACTTCGCGCCCTCGGGCCACGCTTGGCACTACGTCTTCGTCGAGCTCGGCAACGACACCCTGCGGCCTTATCTGAACTCGGTGGTGATCGCCTTTGTCAGCACCCTGCTGGCCGTGCTCTTCGGCGCCTTCGCCGCCTACGCCCTGGTGCGCATCCAGTACCGGGTGAAGCTCGGCCTGATCCTCGGTTTCCTCCTGATCCTGGCCGCCGTGGTCGTCGCCACCGCCGCCTACGGAGTCGCCTGGCAGATCAGCCTCGCGGTCGGCGCTGCACTCTTCCTGATCCTTGTCGCGACCCTCGGCCGCCACTTCCGGCGCGCCCTGGGCAACGAGGACATCCAGTTCTGGATCATCTCCAACCGCATCCTGCCGCCGGTGGTCGCGGTGCTGCCGATCTACATCATGTTCCAGCAGCTGCGCCTGCTCGACACCCACCTCGCGCTGATCCTGACCTACATGGCGGTCAACCTGCCGATCGCGGTCTGGATCCTGCGCGACTTCTTCGCCGGCATCCCCATCGACCTGGAGGAGAGCGCCCAGATCGACGGCGCCTCCAAGCTGCGCATCCTCTTCACCATCGTCCTGCCGCTGGCCAAGCCGGGCCTGGCGGCGACCTTCCTGCTGGTGCTGATCCTGGCCTGGAACGAGTACCTGCTGGCGCTCTTCCTCTCGACCGCCGACGCCCAGACCATGCCGCTGCTGGTCGCCGCCCAGAACGCCACGCGCGGGCCGCAGTGGTGGTACATGTCTGTGCTGATCATCATCATGATCGCCCCGGTGGTCGCCATGACCGTCCTGCTGCAGCGCTACATCGCGCGCGGCCTGCTGATCGGCGCGGTGAAGGGCTGATGCGCGTCGCCCTCCAGAACCTGCGCAAGTCCTTCGGCGTCGTCGAGGTCGTGAAGGGCCTGGACCTGGAGATCGCCGAGGGCGAGTTCCTGGTCCTGCTCGGCCCTTCGGGCTGCGGCAAGACCACGGCCCTGCGCATGGTCGCCGGCCTGGAGCCGGTGACCGAGGGCCGGATCCTGATCGGCGAACGCGACGTCACCGAGGTCCTGCCCAAGTACCGCGACATCGCCATGGTCTTCCAGTCCTATGCGCTCTACCCGCACATGACCGTGGCCGAGAACATCGGCTATCCGCTCAAGCTGCGCCGCCTGCCCCAGGACCAGCGCGCCGCGGCGGTGCGCGAGGCCGCCGGCAAGGTGCACCTGGAGGACTACCTGCAGCGCTATCCGCGCCAGCTCTCCGGCGGCCAGCGCCAGCGGGTCGCCCTGGCCCGGGCCATGGTCCGCCGGCCGAGCCTCTTCCTGATGGACGAGCCGCTGTCCAACCTCGACGCCAAGCTGCGCGGCCACATGCGCGCCGAGCTCAAGCACCTGCAGCAGGAGCTGGGCGTGACCACCATCTACGTCACCCACGACCAGATCGAGGCCATGACCCTGGCCCACCGGGTGGCGGTGATGAACCAGGGCGTGGTCCAGCAGATCGGCCGGCCGCGGGAGATCTACCGCAACCCGGCGAACCTCTTCGTCGCCGGCTTCATCGGCGCGCCGCCCATGAACCTGGTCTCCGGCCGCCTGGAGGCCGGCGCCTTCGTCAACGGCGCCGGGCAGGTCGCCTGCCCGGGCCTGGCAGCGCCGGGCAAGGTGGTGCTCGGCTTCCGGCCGGAGGACTGCCGCGTCGTCGCGCCCGAAAAAGGCGCGCTGCGCGGCCGGCTCTACTCGGTCGAGATGACCGGCAGCGAGAGCATCGTCACCTGCCGGCTGGACAAGACCCAGATCGTCGCCCGAATGCCGGACGACTTCGACCTGCCCGTCGACACCCCGGTCGGGATCGAGCTGGACCCCGCCCGGCTCTGCATCTTCGACGGCAAGAGCGGCGAGCGCCTGCGCGCCGCGACAGAGGAGACCGCGAGACCATGAAGACACGCACCCTGCAGACCCGGCAGCACGGGCCTCTGGAGCTCACCACTCTGGGCTTCGGCTGCGCGCCGCTCGGCAACCTCTACCGGCCGATCCCGGAGCCGGTCGCCCAGGCGACCCTGGACGCCGCCTTTGACGCCGGCATCCGTTACCTCGACACGGCGCCGCTCTATGGCCTCGGCCTCTCGGAGGAGCGTCTCGGCCGGGCCATCGCCCGCTGGCCGCGCGACGAGCTGCAACTCTCGACCAAGATCGGCCGGATCCTGATCGACTGCCCGCCGGAGGAGGTGCCCGAAACCATCTTCCACGACATCCCCGCGCGCCGCTTCGACTACGATTACACCTACGACGGCGTGCTGCGCTCCTACCAGGACAGCCTCAAGCGCATGGGCACCGACCGGGTCGACATCCTCTTCGTCCACGACGTCGACATCTGGACCCACGGCAGCCGCGAGGCCTCCGACGCCAAGATCCGCGAGCTCATGGAGGGCGGCTATAAGGCGCTGGAGGAGCTGCGCGCCGCCGGCGACGTCAAGGCCATCGGCGTCGGCATCAACGAGTGGGACATCTGCGAGCGCCTGGCCAAGAGCGCCGACTTCGACTGCTTCCTGCTGGCCGGCCGCTACACCCTGCTGGAGCAGGAGGCCCAGGAGTCCTTCCTGCCGCTCTGCGTCGAGCGCGGCATCGGCATCATCCTCGGCGGGCCCTACAACAGCGGCATTCTCGCCACCGGGCCGGTCGAAGGCGCGAAGTACAACTACCACTCCGCGCCGCCCGAGATCCTGGAGCGCGCCGGGCGCCTTCTGGCGGTCTGCGAGGCCCACGGCGTGCGCCTGGTCGAGGCGGCCCTGCACTTCCTGCTGAACCACCCGGCGATCGTCTCGGTGATCCCCGGCGCTGCGGCGCCGGAGGAGGTGACCCGCAACCTCGAGGTCCTCTCCGCGCAGGTGCCGGCGGCCCTGTGGCGCGACCTCAAGGCCGAGGGCCTGATCCGCGCTGACTCGCCGCTGCCAGAGACCGATTAGGCCTGAGGATGACACCATGGCCCCCGGCATCGATGCGCACGTCCACTTCTGGCAGCTGGCCCGCGGCGACTATGACTGGCTGACCCCTGATCTCGCGGCGATATACCGCGATTTCGCCCCCGGCGACCTGGATCCGTTGCGCCAGCTTTACGGAATCGACGGCGTGGTCCTGGTCCAGGCCGCCGCGACCGTGGCCGAGACCGAGTACCTGCTGGGCCTCGCCACCGAGACGCCCTGGATCCGTGGCGTGGTCGGCTGGGTCGAGTTCGCCGATCCCACCGCACCGTCCGAGATGGTGCGCCTGGCCGCCAATCAGACCCTGAAGGGCTTCCGCCCGATGATCCAGGACATCCCGGATGACGATTGGATGCTGCGCCCCGACCTCGACCCGGCCTTCCGGGCGCTGATCGACCTCGACCTTTGCTTCGACGCCCTGACCTTTCCGCGCCACCTGAAGAACCTGCTGGTCTTGCTCGGCCGCTATCCCGAGCTGCGCACGGTGATCTGCCACGGCTCGAAGCCCCAGATCCGCGACCGCGCCTTCGCGCCCTGGGCCGCCGACATGAAGACCCTGGCGCAGGAGACCCGGGCGCTCTGCAAGCTCTCCGGCCTGGTCACCGAAGCTTCGGCCGACTGGAGCGAGGCCGACCTCCGCCCCTACGTCGACCACCTGCTCGAAACCTTCGGCCCGGAGCGCCTGATCTGGGGCTCCGACTGGCCGGTCTGCACCCTGGCCGCCCCCTACGACGCTTGGCGCGCCGCCGCGGAAGCGCTCACCGAAGGGCTGTCGAAAACGGAGAAAGCCGCCGTCTTCGGCGGCAACGCGGAGCGCTTCTACCGGCTGTAGGGGGTTGGCTCCAACGCCGCTCTCCACACCTCTGTCATTGCCGGACTTGATCCGGCAATCCATTGAGTCAAGCCAAGATGGATGCCCGGATCAAGTCCGGGCATGACAGTCGTGAGGTTGTCTGGTGATCGCGCTTACCAGTCGTCGCCCCGACCTCAGGGCGAGAAGTCCTTGCTGAGGATGTAGGCGACGATGGTCATCCGCTCCTGCTGATTGTAGACCTCTTTCCAGGCCGGCATCTTGCGGAAGCCGTTGGTCACCCGGTCGTAGACGAAGTCCGGCTTGTAGCGCCGCGGCTTCAGCTTGGGCGCCTTGCCGGGATAGGCGGAGCGGCCGTGGCAGTGGCGGCACTGCTCCTTCCAGATTTCCTTGCCGGCCTCGATGTTGGACTGGGTCTTGAGGAAATCCTCGCTGAAGGGCGGCGACGGCTCCTTGCCGCCCTCAGCAACAACTGCCGTGCCGCAAAGGGCCAGCATCGACGTGATGGCCAGCGAAGCGCTCAAAGCACGCAGCGTCATGTCTCGGCCGACGTTCCTCGTCTCTCGGGCGGTGCCGGACTCAGTCTTCGCCGTCACCGCGGTTTGCAGTGTGGATGAGGCGACCCCGGCAGCGCACCGGGATCGCCTCGACCCGTTCATTCCATCCGCTGCCGCGGATCAGTTCGCCGGGACGATCTTGTAGATCGTGTCCAGGCCGCCCACCGGGCCGGTGGTGATCGAGGTCAACGCGTAGACCTCGCCGTCCCGGTCCTGCCCGAAGGCCAGGATGTAGGGCGTGTTGCCCTCCATGTTGGTCACCTCGGCGGTGTCCATGCTCCAGCTGCCGTCGTCGGCCCGGGAGCCGACGAAGATCTGGCCGTCCATCTCGGCGAAGGATTTGCTCCAGTCGCCGAAGATGTACTTGCCCTTCCAGGCGTCCTGGGCGCCCTGGTAGACGTAGCCGCCGGTCACCGAGATGCCCTTGCAGCCGTCCGGCTTGGCGGTGCAGTTCTGGTACTCCAGGATCGGCAGGACCAGGCCGCTGGTGTCGCAGGTCTTCGGATGGTCGTCCGGGTTCTGGTAGTCGAAGCAGTGGGTGGCCTCCATCTTGCGCCAACCCATGTTGCCGCCCTTCTCGATCACGTTGACCTCTTCATAGCTGTTCTGCTGCACGTCGGCGCAGATCAGCCGGTCGCTGCCGGTGTCGAAGGAGCAGCGCCAGGGGTTGCGCAGGCCGTAGGCCCAGATCTCCGGCAGGGCGTCGTTGTTGCCGACGAAGGGATTGTCGTCGGGGATGCCGTAGGGCTCACCGCCGTCGACGTCGATCCTCAGGATCTTGCCCATCATGGTGGTCAGGTCCTGGCCGTTGCCCTCGGTCACGTTGTGGCCGATGCCCCAGTCGTTGGCATAGCCGCCGTCGCCGGTCGAGATGTAGAGCATCCCGTCCTTGCCGAAGCCGATCCAGTGGCCGTTGTGGTTGAACTGCGGCCAGTCGATCGAGGTCAGGATCTTGCCGGAGCGGGGATCCGCGGCGTCGGGATCCTCGGCCGAGACCTTGTACTCGGCGACCACGTTGGTGTGGTCCCACCAGAACTGCTTGCCCAGGTCGCCCTGGAAGTCGAGATGCGCGGTGTAGGCGACGTAGAAGCGGCCGTTGTCCTGGAAGTCGGGGTGGAAGGCCAGGCCCAGCAGGCCGCGCTCGTCGAAATCCTTCCACAGCTGCGGGATCAGGTTGCGGATGTCGAGGAAGGGCTCGGGCTCGAGCTGGCCGTCCCGGACGATCCGCACGCGGCCGAACTGCTCGACGACGAAGGTCCGGTCGTCGCCTTCCGGCTGGACCATCGCCAGCGGCGCGTTCAGGCCGGTGACGAAGGGTTCGAGCTTGACCGGCACCTCGGCCTGTGCGGTCACGCCCGCTGTGAGCAGCGCGGCGAAGGCAGACGCCGCGGTGAGAGTCCTTACAAGGCTCAT
Source organism: Kiloniellales bacterium (assembly GCA_030066685.1). Classification (NCBI taxonomy): domain Bacteria; kingdom Pseudomonadati; phylum Pseudomonadota; class Alphaproteobacteria; order Rhodospirillales; species Kiloniellales bacterium. The sequence continues at coordinate 72,164 of JASJBF010000026.1, forward strand.
ACTTATGATCCTCCCCTTGAGTAAGCCTAGGTTCCGCTTCCCAAGCCAGCGTTCTTCTGTTTTTTTGTTGCCCCAAAGCTTACCGACGATCCACGGCCGCGTCCATCGGCCTTCTCGCCGCCCCGGACTGCGTTTTGCCGGCTGGCCGAAGAGGGGCTCGGGGAGGTGGCCGCTATCCAGCTTCCGGGCGCCATCCCGTGGCCGAGGCCTCGGCGGCGGAGTAGGCGGCCGCCGTGAAGGCAGGCAGCGCTTCGCAACTCCGCCGATGCGCGTCCAGGCCGGGCAGGCGCGCCGGGTCGAAAAGCTGCGGCAGCTTCTCCACGGCATGGGTCACGGCGACGGCAACCGCCAGGTCGGCGCGCGTCATCGCGTCGCCGACCAGCCAGGGCTTGGTGGCCTTCGCTTCCAGCCAGAGAAGCGCGCGCTCGATTTGACGCTCCAGCCGCTCCACCCACGCCGGGTCATGGGTGCCCGGGCTTCGGCGGGCGAACTCGATGCCGCGCTCGTAGAGCTTCTCTGCCAGGCCTATGCCGACGGCCTCGACGCGGAACATCTCCCTCCGCTCGCTATCTCCGGCCGGCGACAGGCGGCGGTCGGGCGGCGCGACGTCCTCCAGGTATTCAAGGATCGCTCTGCTGTCGTAGAGATGGTCGCCTTCGGCAAGGATCAGGACCGGGACCTTTCCGAGAGGATTGATAGCGAGCACGTCATCGAAGTCCGCAAACACGGAAAGGACCCGACGCTCGAAGGGCAGGGCGTAGTGGTTGAGCGCGACGGCGACGCGACGAACGAAAGGCGAATCGTACTGACCGACAAGGATCATGGCTGTGGCGCTTCGTTGGGCTGAAGGCGTCCCGACAATGGAGCATGGTGAGGGCAAGTCCCGCAACTGGGTGAACAGAAGCCATTCGAAGATCTTGAAGAGCGGCCCCTTTTTCAGGACCGCAAGGGGTCCCTTCAAGTCGGTCGCTGGGAATCGCCGTTTAGAGACGCAAACGAAATGGCCGCCTCGGACCCGAAGCGACCGATCACGAATTGCGGCGCGAATGTCGGCTATTGGATCGTAAAACGGTCACTTCGCCTGGGCGACCGGCTGTGTTGCCAAGGCCGAATCGTACATACTGCGTGCCTCTCGCCTCTGGCTTCAAAACCGGCTCTCTGGGCCCCCACAATGTCCATGCAATTTGAACCGTTGGAAAGGAAGCTGTTCTGCGAACTGGTCGTCCAGACGGTCCTCAGCCTGCTTGAGGCCGATTACCGCGAAGTAACCCTTTCAGAAACGAAAGGTTCCTACGCTGGAGGACACGCGGACCACAGCGACATTCAGAAGGTCGGCGCGATACTTGAACATTGCCAGGTGATCGACGCCAATCTGCGACTGCGGATCACTGTTCCAGCGATCTATGACCACTTGGCCGAAGAACCCGAGCGCTTCGGGATCGACCTGCCTTGGATGATCGAGGCCTTGCTTCGTCCAACATGGGACTACCAGCCGAACGACAGTCCATGGCGGGGCGGTGGATTTTCAAGTGCCGGCAAAGGCTTCCCGATACAAGAGCGCTTGAGAGAGCTATTCCTGTTCTTTGAAAAGCTTGGCTACGCGGAAGTCGCAGGTGGCCGCGCCGCTTGGACACGGAAAATGGGCCCGCCGATGTGTGGTGCAGGTGGATGGGGGATCTTCACGCCGGACGGTATCGCCGCTTATGATGAAGTGGTGCGTATGGCGCAGACCCTCCCGAGCGAGTTTCACGCGGATTTTCTGTCCAAGCCCACCATTTACGAAACCAATGCCTGTTGGGTTGTTGCAAATCACTGGTATCGAAATGAGTGGCACGCGGCAGGGGCGCTTGGTGATAGAGACAAAATTCCCTTTGTGGATGGCGACCTTTTTCTGGGGTCGCATGAAAGGGCTCACCGGATGAAGCAATTTCTTCGGGGCGAGTTCCCTTCTAGGCAAGACGTTCTGACGGGCGCATACATGGCGGCAAATCGAAAGTGACAAATGGCGGCTTATGGGTTGGCGACCAACCTTAGGCGGAACACCTAATCAGCGGCTCTCATTGGCCGATCCCGGCCATTCCGGCTCAAAGCCGACGCTCTACTCGTGCCGTTCCGGCCCGCGTTTGGCCGGCCGGTTCGACGACCCTCTTCACTCGATGATCAGCTCGTCCATTGAGCGCTTGATCTTGGCCTCCTCGATCTTGGGCTCGCGGCCGCCGCGCAGTATCGAGTTGCCCTCGTAGAGGGTGCGCTGGTCGATCGCCGGCGGGTTCAGCCAGTCGTCCTCCTTGATCTGGCCGCTCTGGCCGTAGGCGTCGAGCGCGTTCTGGTAGCAGGCCAGGCGCACCTGCTCCTCGGGGATACCGCGCTCCAGGGCCAGCTTGGCGGTCTTGGCCACGCCCAGAGGCTCGGAGATGCCCCAGTCGCAGGCCGAGTCGACGATGATCCGCTCGGCGCCGTACTGGCGCAGGATCTCGACCATGCGGGCGTTGCCCATCTTGGTGCTGGGATAGATCGAGAAGGCTGCCCAGAAGCCCCGTTCCAGGGTCTCCTGCACGGTCTCCTCGTTGTTGTGGTCGATGACCACCTTGGAGGGCGGCAGGCCGTGCTCCTCGCAGACGTCCATGGAGCGCGAGGTGCCGCGCTTCTTGTCCCGGTGCGGGGTGTGGATCATGACCGGCAGGTCGAGCTCCTTGGCCAGCTCGAGCTGCAGGCGAAAGTACTTGTCCTCCAGGTCGCTCTGCTCGTCGTAGCCGATCTCGCCGATGGCGACGACGCCCTCCTTCAGAGCGAAGCGCGGCAGGATCTCCATGACCTCCTCGGCCAGGGCCTCGTTGTTGGCCTCCTTGGAGTTCAGGCCGATGGTGCAGTAGTGGCGGATGCCGAACTGCCCGGCGCGAAAGCGCTCGAAGCCGACGATGTGGGAGAGGTAGTCGATGTAGCTGCCGACGTTGGTCCGCGGCTGGCCGATCCAGAAGGCCGGCTCGATCACGGCGACGACGCCGGCCGCGGCCATGGCCTCGTAGTCGTCCGTGGTCCGCGAGATCATGTGGGTGTGCGGGTCGATGAACATCATGGTCCCACGTCCTCCAGCTTTGTCCGTCATGCCTGCGCTACCGGATCGTGCTCTAGGCGCTCCCAGGTCAGCGCGCCGCTTTCGATCTCCGCCGCGAGCGCGCCGGCGCCGGCCAGCAGCACCCGGGCCTCTGCCGCCGGGCTCGCGGCCAGCGCCAGGGCGGCAGCCCGGCGTTCGGTCTCATCCTCGCCGCGCAGCGCCCGCTCCAGGTCCGGCAGCAGCGAGGCCACGGCAAAGGGCCCGACGCAGCGCCAGAGCTCCGGCGAGACCGGCCGGCCGGCCGCCCAGCGCTCGTGGGCGTAGTCGATCAGGATCGCCGCCAGGGCCGGGTTGGCGCGCGCGTCCAGGCCCTGGATCGGGTGCAGGCTGCTGCCGATGAACAGGGCCTTGAGCACCATCTGGTTCCAGCGGTTCTCGTCAAAGCGCTCGCGCGGGAAGGGGTTGCGGTGGGCCACCGCCTCGAAGACCGCGCGCATGTTGGTCCTGAGCCCCTCGGCCGCCTGGTCCTCCAGCGCGGCGGGGTCGGGGTAGAGCGGCAGGCCGCGGTAGAGCGCGATGGCCTCGCCGACCTCGGCGCTGCCGCAGAGCGCGGTGAAGCGTTCGGCGAAGCCGGTGTTGGCGCCGGCAGCCGCTAGCAGAGCCAGGATCCGGGCCGCCTCGTCGACGCTCCAGCCCCGCGGGTCCCAGCCCGGCCGCGCCGCCTCGGCGGCTTCCAGGTCGGCCTCGGACAATGCCAGGTCATCCTTGCCCAGGCGCCGCGGGATCATGCCCAGGGCGATGTGCAGCTTGCGGTCGCTGGGGTCCTGCTGAAGGGCCTCGAGCTGCCCGGCGAGCCAGTCGAAGGCAGTCTCGGGCAGTTGTCGCTGCAGCCAGGTGCGCAGCAGCCTGCTCGGCTGTTCCGCCATGTCCTCCCCTTGCAGTCTCTTGGCCGCCGGGGTGCTGCGTCCCCTCACCCAGCTCCGGCTAGGGCTCGGCCTCCGGCCTCGCCAAGCCTCCACATCCCTCTCCCCGCGGGAGAGGGAGGGGCCCGCCGCGAAGCGGTGGGAGGGTGAGGGGCCGCTCGGGCAATCGATCGATCCTCGGCGGCGGTTTTCCCCAGTCTATAAGCCCCGGTTTCGATAGGAAAGCGCTTCGCCAGCCTTGCCTCCTGGCCCGGCCAGCCTCTAACGTCGCTGCCATGCGGGACACCCTGGTCATCCTGGTCGTCGGGCTTTCGCCCTCCCTGATCGGCGAGCACACGCCCCACCTGAAGCGCCTGGCGGACGAGGGCGGGCTGCGGCCGCTCACCACGGTGCTGCCGGCGGTGACCTGCACGGCCCAATCCAGCCTGGTCACCGGCCTGCCGCCCTCGGGCCACGGCGCCGTCGCCAACGGCTGGTACTTCCGCGACCTCTCCGAGGTCTGGCTCTGGCGCCAGTCCAACCGCCTGGTCGGCGGCGAGAAGATCTGGGAAGCCGGCAAGGCCCGCGACCCGGACTTCACCTGCGCCAAGATGTTCTGGTGGTACAACATGTATTCGACGGCGGACTGGAGCGCGACGCCGCGCCCGATGTATCCCGCCGACGGCCGCAAGATCCCCGACCACTACGCCCACCCTTCCGAGCTGCGCGACGAGCTCAACGCCAAGCTCGGCATGTTCCCGCTGTTCAAGTTCTGGGGGCCGATGGCCGACATCGCCTCCAGCCAGTGGATCGCCGACGCCACCCGTCACGTGATGGAGACCCGCAAGCCGACCCTGACGCTCTGCTACCTGCCGCACCTCGACTACAACCTGCAGCGCCTGGGCCCGGACCTTTCCCAGCCGCGCCTGGTCAAGGATCTGCAGGAGATCGACGCGGTCTGCGGCGAGCTGATCGAGCCGGCCCGGCGCGACGGCAAGCGGATCGTCGTGGTCTCCGAGTACGGCATCACGCCGGTGACCGACGCCGTGCACATCAACCGCGCCCTGCGCGAGGCCGGCCTGATCCAGGTCCGGGTCGAGATGGGCCGCGAGCTGCTCGACCCCGGCGCCTCGACCGCCTTCGCCCTGGCCGACCACCAGCTCGCCCACGTCTACGTCCAGGCTTCGGAGCGCGTCGCCGAGGTCAAGACCCTGATCGAGGCCCTGGACGGGGTCGAGGTCGTGCTCGACGAGGAGGAGAAGCGCGCCCACGGCCTCGATCATCCCCGCGCGGGCGAGCTGGTTGCGGTCTCCCGCGCCGACCGCTGGTTCAGCTACTACTACTGGCTCGACGACGAGCGCGCGCCGGACTTCGCGCGCACCGTCGACATCCACCGCAAGCCCGGCTACGACCCGGTCGAGCTCTTCCTCGACCCGGCGCTCTCGGTCCCTATGCTCTCGGTCGCCTGGCGCCTGGCCAAGCGCAAGCTCGGCTTCCGCAGCCTGCTCGACGTGATCTCCCTGAAGGACACCCGGCTGGTCAAGGGCTCCCACGGCCGCCTCACCGACGATCCCGCCGACGGCCCCCTGGTCATCTCCTCCCAGCCCGACCTCCTGCCCGAGGGCCCGGTCGCCGCGACCGCCTTCAAGCAGCTCGTTCTGGACCACGTCTTCGCCTAGCGCCAGATCGCGTCGGCCCGGACTTAAAAATGCGCAACATCACTGAAACAAGCCATCTCTAAGCTAGCAGTTTTGACATTGGATGCTTTGGGCCATGAGAGGCCTGCGACCAGGGCTCGCCTTGGGTCGCGGACGTAATTTGGGTCATGGCACGCGCAGGCAGGATCGTAGAGACGATCGGATATTAGTCTGCAGCGCAGAAGACCACGCCGGTAAGGTGCGCTTTCGAGGCCGGATGGTCCGGAACAGGAAGCGACTCCCGCCGCGCAAGGGAGGAAGAGGATGAAGACAGCGATCAAGGTGGAGGAGGCCGCCGGGATGATCCCCGACGGCGCGGTTCTGCTCATCGGCGGCTTCATGGCGGTGGGCTCGCCCCTCCGCCTGATCGACGCCATCGTGGCGCGCGGTGCCAAAGACCTGACCGTCGTGGCCAACGACACCGCCATGCCAGGCAAGGGAATCGGCAAGCTGATCAGCTGCGGCGCGGTCTCGCGCGCCATCGTGTCCCACATCGGGCTCAACCCGGAGACCCAGGCCAAGATGATGGCCGGCGAGATCGAGGTCGAGCTGGTGCCCCAGGGCACCCTGGTCGAGCGGATCCGCGCCGGCGGCGTCGGCCTCGGCGGCGTGCTGACCGCGACCGGCCTGGGCACGACCGTGGAGGAGGGCAAGCAGATCGTCGAGACCGGCGGCCAGCGCTACCTGCTCGAGACGCCGATCCGCGGCGATTTCGCCCTGGTCTCGGCGCGCCAGGCCGACTACGCGGGAAACCTGGAGTACTCGCTGACCGCCCAGAACTTCAATCCGGTCATGGCGCTCGCCGCCGACACCGTGATCGCGGAGCCGCAGACCATCGTCCCGGTCGGCGTGATCCCGCCCGACGCGGTCAAGACGCCGGGCGTGCTGGTCGACCACCTGCTCGAGAGGGCCGCCTGATGGACGCCAAGGAAATCATCGCCCGCCGCGTCGCGCGGGAAATCCGGCCGAACACCCTGGTCAACCTCGGCATCGGCCTGCCCAGCCTGGTCGCCAACCACCTGCCCGACGAGGTGCAGGTCTTCTTCCAGGCCGAGAACGGGGTCATCGGGCTCGGCGCCCGCCCGCCCGAGGGCATGGAGGACCCCAACCTCACCGACGCCGGCGGCGGCTTCGTGACCGCGGTGCCGGGCGCGGCCGCGATCGACAGCGCCATGAGCTTCGGCCTGATCCGCGGCGGCCACCTCGACATGACCGTGCTCGGCGGCCTTCAGGTCGACGAGCGCGGCTACCTCGCCAACTGGATGGTTCCGGGCAAGATGGTGCCCGGCATGGGCGGCGCCATGGACCTGGTGGCCGGCGCGAAGCGCGTCGTGGTGGCGATGGTCCACACTGCGAAGGGCAATCCCAAGATCGTGCCGGAGTGCAGCCTGCCGCTGACCGCGGTGCGCCGGGTCAGCCTGATCGTCACCGAGATGGCGGTGATCGAGCCGACCGCCGACGGACTGGTCCTGCGCGAGCGCGGCCCGGGCGTCTCGGTAGAGGAGATCGAGGCCGCGACCGCCGCCTCGCTCATCCAGCTGGGCGAGGTCCCGGAGATGACCCTGGCCTGAGCGCCGGCGGTCAAGGGTCAGGATGGCAAGTCGCGGCTGGACAGATGGCGGGAACCCGGTGTTTGCTGCGTGGGGACTGAGCTGGGGAGTCGCCGCATGTCCATCGAGTTTCTGATCACGTCCTTCATCGTCGTCGTCGCGCCGGGGACCGGCGTGATCTACACCTTGTCCTGCGGCCTGGCGCGCGGCGCCCGGGCCAGCGTCGCCGCGGCGCTGGGCTGCACGGTGGGGATCCTCCCCCACGTGACGGCGGCGATCCTCGGGCTGGCGGCCCTGCTCCACACCAGCGCCCTCGCCTTCCAGGTCTTCAAGTATCTGGGGCTGGCCTATCTGCTCTACCTGGCCTGGACCACGCTCAAGGACAAGGAGTCGCTCTCGGTCGAGCCGGCGGAGGCGCGGCGCAGCGCGGTCAAGATCGCGGTTCGGGGCTTCCTGATCAACATCCTCAACCCCAAGCTCTCGATCTTCTTCCTGGCCTTCCTGCCCCAGTTCGTGCCCGCCGACGCCGCCCTGCCGCTGCTCCGCATGACCGGCCTTAGCGCCGTTTTCATGCTGATGACCTTCGTGGTCTTCGTCGGCTACGGCGTCTTCGCCGCGGCGGTCCGGCAGCACGTCATCACCCGCCCCGCGGTCATGACCTGGCTGCGCCGCGCCTTCGCCGGTGCCTTCGCCGGCCTGGGCGTGAAGCTGGCGTTCTCGGAGCGGTGAGGCGGCCGACGTCTTGTGGCAGCTTGAATGAGGTGACCGAGCTCGCCCGGAGAAGTTTCCCGCCATCCTACGGGTCGCAGATCGGCAGTCCGCCGATCCGATCGAAGCTGCCAAACGTGACGGCATTCGATCGTTGTCTCGATCGGACTGCGGAACAAAAAGGGCAGCGAGCGTCTTGGGAGGATCTCGTCATCGACCCTGTTCCGGCTCGAAACGCCCGAGCACTTCGAAGTCGTGAGCGGTCGCAAGGACCGGGATTGGCTTGACCAGGTCTTGCGAGCGCAGCGTCTCCTCGATCAGAAGGACAAACTTGCTCATCACCAAGTTCTGCGCCGTGTCGTAAAGGGCCTTGTAACTCTTGTCCTTCCAGATTTGCTCTTGGTGATACCAATCGAAGTCCTTCTGGACGCTCTCCAGGCCCGTCAAGGTCATGTCTGGGACGTCCGGCGATTGCCAATCGGAGAGCCAGTCCAGGTCGTTCTCGTCCCTCCTGTAGCGGTCGTAGCCAAAGAAGTCGACGTACCACCGATCGGGGTTGATGTCGAAGCCGTTCATCTCGAGGTAGACGGCCTCAATGCGGAGTTTGGTCTCACATAAAGATATGAATTCGTTGAGTCTTGCAGCCATCGAGGCCGTTGAATTCGAGAAGCTGTGCCCGACCAAGCTCGCAAAGGGGCCGCGTTTGTCGGTCGTAATGTAGTCTTCGAGTTGCCTGACAGCCCCTAGGTGGTCTTTGGCCTGGAAGCGGTCGAAAGTCAGAACCCACGGATTCCATTCGTTTTCGCTCACGGAACGGACTCCCTTGTCAGCAGCAGGTCATCGAAGGTCGGGCAATAGGCTCGCTCATGGACCCTATTGGGTCCTCACGACGGCCACGAGCTTATACGCATTTCGCGGTCGATCAGATAGCTGCCCGTGATCGGAAGTCTTCGCGCCTTGGAAATTCGCCTTTAAGTCCCCGCCACGTAGCGCTGCAAACCCAGCGTGACGAAGAACCCGAGCAGGGCCAGGCCGGCCAGGCCGAGGTTGCCGGTGCCGGCGATCAGCATGGCGTCGTAGAGCGAGATCCCGGCGATCAGGCTGATCACGGCGCGCGGGATGTCGCCGGGGCCGCGGCGGCGGATCAGCCAGAGCGCCAGCGCCATCCAGGCGGCCAGGGGCAGCAGGTAGGCTATCACCAAGGGATAGGCGCCGGCCAGGAACAGGCCGTAGGCGAGCGGCGCGGCCAGGAAGAGCAGCGGCCAGAGGTTCTTGACTTCGCCCAGGTTCTCCTGCTTGGCGACATAGGTCAGGCCGATCACGTAGCAGAGCAGCAGGGCGCCGCCGAGGATCACCGCCGGCGGCAGGGGCAGGGCGATGGCCAGGCCGGTGGCGACGTAGACGAGGAAGCGGCAGGCGCCCATGACCACCGGGCTCAAGGGGTTGGCCTTGTGGTACCAGTCGTAGAACACGATGGCCGCGGCCAGCGCCAGGCCGCCGAGCAGCGGCCAGACCCCGGTGCCGCCTTCGACCCCGAAGCCGGTCCAGGCCAGGCAGGCGACGCCCAGGCCCAGCATGCCGAAGCCCAGGGCGTAGACCGTGGCGCGGGAGACCCGGCCGGCCGGGATCGGCCGCTCCGGGCGCTCGCGGGCGTCGATCTCGGCGTCGAAGGCGTCGTTGAGATACATGCCGCCGACGTAGAAAAGGGTCAGCCCGGCCAGCAGCGCCGGGACCCGATCGTCGCTCAGCGCTCCGCCGGCCAGCACCAGCGCCGCCAGCATGTTGGTCCAGACCGTCGGCAGGTTCGACACCCGCCCCAAGCTCAAGGCATCGCGCAAGGTCATGGGGCGGTGGCCAGGGAAACGTCGACGTGAGGGACGGACTCAACTAGCCCTCCCCCCTTGAGGGGGAGGGTGCGGGTGGGGGGTATCGCGAAGCGACCAGGCGATATCGAGATGTTCTGTGCGGCCTTACGGCCGCCACCCCCACCTCTGTCCTCCCCCCTCAAGGGGGAGGAAGGACGCCGTTGTCGCCTCGGGAGTCCAAGAGGCCGATCCGCGCGGACACGCAGACTCATCACGCCAGCTGCTCCCGCACCCAGTTGAGCTCGCGGGCGATGGCGGTGCCGACCTCGGCCTGGCGGTAGCGCTCGGGCAGGACGTCCCAGGTGTAGGTCTCGACCTCCAGCTGGTCGGTCACCGGCTCGGCCCGATGGAGCGCGAGGATCTCGCGCAGGAAGGCCTGCGTGGTGCCGAAGTCCTGCATCGCCTCCAGGAAGATCGGCACGTGGAAGTGGATCCGCCACTCCCGCCCCCCTGCCCCTTCGGCCTGCGCCAGGGCCTCGGGCAGGTCGAGGTAGCGGGTCAGGCCCTCGGGCCCGCGCTCGACCGTCTGGTGCAGGTAGACCGGCTCGGCGAAGGGCGCCAGCTGGTCGCGGGTCTCGGCGCCGACCGATGGAATGCGCAGGGCGGCGCTGAGCTGCAGCTTGGCGATGCGGATCCCGGCGGCGCGCAGCCGGGCCAGGCTGTCGCGCGGGTCCTCGAACTCCACCGCGGCATGGCAGACGTCGTAGCAGACCCCCAGGTGGCGGCGCAGCGCGGCCTCGGCCTGGGGCTCGGACAGGCCGCTCAGGGCGGCGAGCCGGGCGGCGGCCGCGGCGGAGAAGAGCCGGCCCTCGAAGTAGTCGACCGTCTCGGCGATCGTTTCTAGAAAGCAGCAGGGCTCCGGCTCCAGGGCCAGGACGATGTGCCGGCCGCGCCGGTCTTCGATGGCGACCAGCTCGGCGACGTGGCGGATCAGGTTCTCGGTGATCGCCTCCACGCGTCCTTCCGCCCAGGGCTTGAAGGTCCCAGGCACGGTCGAGACGCTGCCCTCCAGGCCCTCCGGCAGGAAGATCGCCAGGATCTCGGCCAGGCGGTTGCTGTAGAGCAGGCGTTCCTCCTCGCTCCAGTCCGGGCGGTAGGCGCCCTCCTTGACGCTGGCGCCGTGGAAGGTGCCGTAGGGGAAGCCGTTCAGGGTGAAGACGTAGTAGGGCCCCTCGTCGAGCAGGGCCTGCAGCTCCTCGAGGGCCGCCGGCTGGATCAGCGCCTCGGCGGCGGCCGCCGAGAGCCGCAGCCCCAGGCCCAAGGGCGCCGCCGGCGCGACCGCCGCCTTGACCGTCGGCAGGTGCCGGCGCAGGCCGTCGAGGACCTCGGGCCAGGTCTCTCCGGGGTGGATGTTGCTGCAGTAGGTGAGCTGGCCCAGCCCGCCGTCCAGGCGCATCAATCGGCGGTCCGCTGCTTCAGCCAGGCGATGGCCTCGGCGACCAGGGCCTCGTCCATCTCGTGCACCTCGACGCCGGTGCCGATGCCGGCCAGCAGGGTGATGGTCAGCTCGCCGCCCAGGTGCTCCCGGAAGTCGCGCAGACCCTGCAGGACCGCGTGGCGGCCCTCGGCCTCGCGCTTGTCGAGCGCCGCGTGCCAGAGCTTGAAGCCCAGGTGCTCGAGCAGGAAGCAGATCCGCTCTTCCTCGGCCGGCTTCAAGAGGCCGCGCAGCACCGAGTAGCGGGCGTCTAGGGCCAGGCCGATGGCCACCGCCTCGCCGTGGCGCAGGTGGTGGCGAGTCATGGCCTCCAGCTTGTGCGCCGCCCAGTGGCCGTAGTCCAGGGGCCGGGCGCTGCCGGTCTCGAAGGGGTCGCCGCCCTGGGCGATCTGGTGCATGTGCAGCTCGGCGCAACGCCGGATCAGCTGGGCCATGGCCGCGCCCTCGAAGAGCGCCAAGTCGTCGGCGTTGCGCTCCAGCCAGGCGAAGAACTCGCCGTCGCGGATCAGCGCGACCTTAACCGCCTCGGCCATGCCGGCGATCTTGTCGCGGGCCGGCAGGGCGTCGATCATCTCCGCGTCGTTGAGGACCGCGAAGGGCGGCGCGAAGGTGCCGACGAAGTTCTTCTGGCCGTAGAGGTTGACCCCGTTCTTGACCCCGACGCCGGAATCGTTCTGGGCCAGCACCGTGGTCGGCACCCGGATGTGGCGCACGCCGCGGTGGGTGGTCGCCGCGACCAGGCCGACCGCGTCCAGCAGGGCGCCGCCGCCGACGCCGATGACGTAGGAATGCCGGTCGATGTGATGCTCGAACAGGGCCTGCTGCATCTGCTCGACGAAGTAGAGCTCGGACTTCAGGCGCTCGCCGCCCGGCACCACGATGGGCGCGGCGACCAGCTCCATCCGGCCGACCCAGGCCTCGGCGTAGGCGGCGATCTCCCCGGCCAGCTCCGGGCGCACCGCCAGCAGCCCGTCGTCCAGGAAGACCAGGCAGCGGTGGCGCCGCGCGGGCTCCAGGCGCGCCAGGGCTTCAGCCAGGACCGGGTTGGCCGGGTCGAAGAGCGCGCGGGTGAAATGGACCGGGTAGTCGAAGGCAACGGCGAAGCGCTGCCAGTGGACCCCGTCCTGCATCGGGTCTTGCGTCCGGGACGGCTCCGTCCCCTCGAGGGTCTTCGTCATGCGCTTCGCGCGGACCCGTCTTCGGCGGTGCCTCGGCGGGCCGCCGCCTTCGGGTCCCCTCCCACAGCTGGCCGACGGCCGGGCCTTGTTGTTTTCCTCGCCGTCGCAAGGACTCTATGCTAGGGGCGAAGAGGGAATCAACGGCCCCGTCGCAGCGCCGCTGCCTTGGGCCGCTCGTCCGGGAGGAGCGCCGATGCGCATCGTGAACGCCGTGCTCTGCCTGCTGATGCTCGCCTTCGCGGCGGTGCAGTACAACGACCCCGACGCCGGCCTCTGGATGGTGATCTACGCCCTGCCCGCCGCCTGGGCCGCCCTGGCGGCCTGGCGTCCGGCAATGCTGCAGGAGCGCCCTGCGACTTTGGGCCTCGGGTTCTGCCTGCTCGCCGCCCTCGGCGGCGTCGCCCACTGGTGGCCGAGCGACGCCGGCTGGTGGCGCCAGGAGGTCTGGTGGGAGAGCGAGACCGCCCGCGAAGGCATGGGCCTGATGGCGGTCACCCTCGTCCTGGCCGTGGTCGCCCTGACCCGCTGGCTGGGGCGCGGCAAGGCCGGGCCGCTGGAGCGGCCGGCCGGGTAGGACGCCATGCCCCGGCACATCGGCATCGTCGCCTGCTCCGCCGAGGGCGCGGCGCTCTGCTACCGCACCATCTGTATCGAGGGCGCGGCGCTGCTCGGCTCGCACGCCCATCCCGAGGTCTCGCTGCACGGCCAGTCGCTGGCCAACTACACCGCCTGCCTGGAGCGCGGCGACTGGCCGGGCGTGGCCGAGCTGATGCTGGACTCGGCGGAGAAGCTGGCCAGGACCGGCGCCGATTTCCTGATCTGCCCGGACAACACCATCCACAACGCGCTGCCCCACCTGGAGGGGCGCGCGCCGCTGCCCTGGCTGCACATCGCCGAGGTCGTCGCCGATCAGGCGGTCGCGCGCGGCTTCCGGCGCCTCGCCCTGACCGGCACCCGCTGGCTGGTCGAGAGCGAGCTCTATCCGGAGAAGTTCGCGGCGCGCGGCCTGGCGGTCCTGCGCCCCGAGCCCGACGAGCGCGCGGAGATCGACCGCATCATCATGGAGGAGCTGGTCTACGGCGTCTTCAAGCCTGAAGCCGTCACGTATTTCCAGCAGGTCATCGGGCGGCTGAAAGACGGGGGCTGCGACGCCGCGATCCTCGGCTGCACCGAGATCCCCCTGATCCTGGACGACTCGAATTCTCCGCTGCCGACCCTGGATTCCACGCGTCTGCTCGCCCGGGCGGCCCTGCATAAGGCGGTGGCGGGCGTGCCGGCCTAGGCTTCTCGGTCAGGACCGCAAAGCCGGCCCCTTGGGCTGGCCTGTGGCAATCGTCACAGCCGGGAGCGCGCGCGCGTGAGACGCTGAACGCGGTAGGGGACGAAGATCCATCATGGAGTTGGCGCCATGGCGGAGCCCCGCGAGCCGTCTCGGACGGCCTTTCCGGCAGCGACGGCCCGGGCCGGGCGGAGGATGCCCGGCGTGGCGAGCGAGCCCGGGCAGGGATCGAAATCCACTTGGTGTCTCTCGAGCACGATGAAATGTGGTCGGATCGACCTCATATCTTATTCGTGCCCTGAACGGTTGAATGAAAGCGGGACGGCGGCGTCCGGGGGGTCCTCATGGCGATGACAACGGTCTTGGTGCTGGTCGAGAGTTCCGAGCACGGGCGCCGCACGGTGCGGGCGGCCTTCCAGGCCGCGCGGCGCGACGGCGGCCATGTGGTCGGCCTCTATCCGGTGCCGCCCTCCGAGCGGCTGACCCCGCAGGCGATGTACTTCTCGCGCGCCTCGCTCGAGGTGCCGGGGCAGGACGGCCTGGCCATGCTGGACCGGGCCGAGCGCGACGGCGGCGCCGGGGTCGAGACCGCGCGCCACGCCTTCGAGGAGGTTGCCGCCGAGATGGGTGCAACGCTGCAGGAGCGGCCGCCGAACCCGGGCAGGCTGACCGCCTTCTTCCGGTCCCAGGCCGACGGCGATCCCGAGGCGGTGGCCGCGCTGGGCCGGGTCTTCGACCTGGTCGTGGTCCAGCAGCCGCGCGAGGATCCCGACCACCGGATCCGCAAGCTGCTGCGCGCGGTGCTCTTCCAGGCCGGGCGTCCGGTCCTGGTCGTGCCGCCCGATCCTTCGGCCTCCCTCGGCACGCGGCCGCTGATCGCCTGGAACGGCAGCGCCCGTTCGGCCCGGGCGGCGGCCATCGCGCGCAACTTTTTCGATGGCGCCCGGGAAATCGGGATCCTCTCGGTGCGCACCAAGAACGGCTCGGGGCCTTCGGCCCAGGACCTGGCGGACTACGTCGCCTGGCACGACATGAAGGCCAGCGTCCTCGAAGCGACGCTGGCGAACCATCGTCTGGGCGACGTCTTCCTGCGCGAGGCCGGGCGTTTCGGCGCCGACCTCCTGGTCATGGGGGCCTACGCCCAGAGCCCCTTCCGGGAATCCCTGACCGGCGGCGTCACCAACCACGTCCTCAGCCACGCCGCGCTGCCGGTCCTGATGACCCACTGAAGCGGGCGCGGGGCACGGCTCCATCTGTCTGAGATAGATCGAAATATATTGTTCAATCGACTCCAATCCGGCGCAATCTGATCTAGTCTAAGGCGCGGCAGCGGCCCGGGTTCGAGCCTTCGATCGGCCAGGTGAGGCGTGCGTGAGCTTTCTTCCCTTCCAGACCCTGTACTTCGAGGACCTGAGCCTGGGCATGACCGAGACCTATCCGAAGACGGTCAAGTCCTCGGACGTGGTCGGCTTCGCGGAGATCACGGGCGACCGCAACCCGATCCATCTCTCGGAGCACTTCGCGGCGAAGACGCCCTTCAAGGGCCGCATCGCCCACGGCCTCTACACGGCCAGCCTGATCTCGGCGGTGATCGGCACCCGGCTGCCCGGGCCGGGCGCGATCTACATCTCGCAGACGCTGCGGTTCCTCGCGCCCGTGAAGATCGGGGATACGGTCGACGCCATCGTCGAGGTCGTCGAGCTGAACGGGGAAAGGCAAAGGGCCAGGCTGAGCTGTGCCTGCAAGGTCGGAAGCGAGGTCGTCCTGGAGGGCGAAGCCGTCGTCAAGGTCCCGCGGCGCCCCCAGGACTGACGCCGGCCCGTCTCGGGCTCCCTCACGCGAAGGGCAGGCCGACGTAGTTCTCGGCCAGGGCCGTGGCCGCCGCGCGCGAGGAGGCGACGTAGTCCAGCTCGGCGAGCTGGACCCGGCCGCCGAAGCCGCTTTCCTCGGGGAAGCGGTGCAGCAGCGAGGTCATCCACCAGGAGAAACGCTGCGCCTTCCAGATCCGCCTGAGGCAGGTCGCGGAATAGGCCTCGAGGAGGTCGTTGCGGCCCTCCTCGTAGTGAGCGACCAGGGCGCGTGACAGGTAGCGCACGTCGGCGGCGGCCAGGTTCAGGCCCTTGGCTCCGGTCGGCGGGACGATGTGCGCCGCGTCGCCGGCCAGGAACAGCCGGCCGAAGCGCATCGGCTCGGCGACGAAGCTGCGCATCGGGGTGACGCTCTTCTCGATCGCGGGCCCGGTCTCAAGGCGTTCCGCCGCCTCGGCGTCGAGGCGCGCGCGCAGCTCGTCCCAGATCCGTTCGTCCGGCCAGTCGTCCAGCTGCTCGTCCGGGCTGCACTGGATGTAGAGCCGGCTGCGGCTCGGCGAGCGCATCGAGAAAAGCGCGAAGCCGCGCGCGTGGCGGGCGTAGATCAGCTCCTCGGAGACCGGCTTGGTGTCCGCCAGGATGCCCAGCCAGGCGAACGGGTAGACCCGCTCGAAGGTGCTCAGCGCCGCGGCCGGCACGCTGCGCCGGGAGACGCCGTGGAAGCCGTCGCAGCCGGCGATGAAGTCGCAGCGCAGCTCCCGTTCCGTCCCGTCCACCCGGTAGCTGAGGCGCGGGCTATCGCCGTCGAAGTCCCGCAGGGACACGTCCTCGGCCTCGAAGACGACCTGGCCGTCGGCGGCCGCGCGCGCCCGGTTCAGGTCCTTGGTGACCTCGGTCTGGCCGTAGACCGTGACCGCCTTGCCGCCGGTCAGGTCCTCGAAGTCGATGCGGTGGCGCCGGCCGCCGAAGGCGAGCTCGATGCCGCCGTGCACCAGGCCTTCGCGGTGCAGGCGCTCGCCGACCCCGGCCTCGTCGAGCAGCTCGACCGTGCCCTGCTCCAGGACGCCGGCCCGGATCCGGCCCTCGACGTAGGCCCGGCTGCGCCGCTCCAGGACCACGCTCTCGACCCCGGCCAGGTGCAGCAGCTGCGAAAGCAGCAGCCCGGCGGGCCCGGCCCCGACGATTCCGACCTGTGTGCGCATGGTGTCTCGCTCCCCTGTTAGGGTGTCTCGGTTGTTGGCGACCGCCCCCTCACCCTCCCACCGCTACGCGGCGGGCCCCTCCCTCTCCCACGGGGAGAGGGATGTGGAGGCTTGGCGCGGCGAAAGCCGCGCCCTAGCCGGAGCTGGGTGAGGGGATGGTCGCGACCTCCGTTGCATCGTCAGCGCCCCTATCCCGACAGCAGCCGCGGGACCGCCAGCGCCAGGACCGGCAGGGCGAGCAGCAGGGCGACCCGCAGGATCTCGACCGCGAAGAAGGGCATGACGCCCCGAAAGACCTGTCGCATGGTGGCGTTGTCGGCCAGGGTCGAGATGATGAAGACGTTGAGCCCGACCGGCGGCGTGATCAGCCCCAGCTCGACCACGATCAGGGCGAGGATGCCGAACCAGACCTTCAGCTCCTCGCTGCTCAGGCCGTAGGCGGCGGTTGCGGCGGTCGCGTAGTCGCCGCCGTTGAGGTCGATCAGCACCGGCCAGAAGAAGGGCACTACGACCAGGATCATCGCGAGCGACTCCATGAAGCAGCCGAGCACGATCAGCAACGCCAGCATGGCGATCAGCACCAGCCAGGGATCGAGCCCGCTGCTTGCGGCCCAGCTCGCCAGGGCACTGGGCAGGCCGGCGCGGCTGAAGAAGCCCTTCAGGACCTCGGCGCCGAAGAGGATGAAGTAGATCATCCCGGCAGTGACCGCGGTATCGAGCAGCGACTGCCTGATGCCCTGGCCGGTCAGGCCCTCGCCGCGCAGGCGAAGCAGCAGGCCGTAGGCCAGGACCGCGAAGACCCCGACCCCGGCCGCTGGCGTCGGCGTGAAGAGCCCGGCGCCGAGGCCCAGGATGATCGCGCCGAAGATCGCCACCACCGGGATCAGCCGCAGGACCGCCCGGCGCCGGTCTGCCGCCTCAAGCGGCGGGGCCGGCGGCGCGGCCTCGGGGCGCAGGCGCACCAGGACCGCGATCACCGCCATGAAGAAGCCGACCGCGATCAGGCCTGGCAGCAGGGCGGCCTGGAACATCTCGATGATCGAGGCCTCGACGATGATCGCGTAGACCACCAGCGCCACCGAGGGCGGGATCAGGATTCCCAGGGTGCCGCCGGCGGCCAGGGTCCCGGTTGCCAGCCGCGGCGCGTAGCCCATGCGCTTGAGCTCGGGCAGCGCGACCCGGCCCATGGTCGCGGCGGTCGCGAGCGAGGAGCCGCAGACCGCGCCGAAGCCGGCGCAGGCGCCGATCGCCGCCATGGCCGCGCCGCCGCGGAAGCGGCCGATCAGGGCGTTGACTCCCTGGAAGAGGTCGCGGCTGAGGTTGGCGTGGGACGCGAGAAATCCCATCAGCACGAAGAGCGGCACCACGGAAAGCTCGTAGTTGGCGACGCTATTCCAAAGCAGGGTCTTGTACTGCTTCAGGTAGGGCTCGAAGCGCAGGTAGGGCAGTGCCAGGCTGAGGGCGTAGTTGCCGGCGATGCCGACCCCGATCATCGCCAGGCCGACCGGGACCCGCAGCGCGAGCAGGCCGAACAGGAGGACCAGCCCGGCCAGGCCGATCAGCTCACGCTCGCCCAAGGTCTTCCCCTTCGAAGGCCTGGAGACCGGCGACCGCTGCCCAGAGCAGCAGCGAGGCGATGCCCGGCAGGTAGAAGGGCCACTCCGGCCAGCCGAGCACCCGCGACAGCGCGCCGTCGGCGCGGGTCTCCAGGAGGCCGAGCGTCATCCAGAAGGCGAGAAAGGCCGCCAGCGCCGCCATGGCCAGCGCGATCGCCGCATCCAGCCTGCCCCGGACCCGCGGCGGCAGCCACTTGGCGAAGAGGTCGACCGCGACGTGGCCGCGGCGCAGCTGGCAGTAGGGCAGCAGCATGAGGGCGGCCGCCGAGATCGCCAGGCGCACGAAGTCCTCGTAGCCGGGCAGGCCCGAGACCGTCCCGCCGAACGCGCGCGCCAGGCGGTCCAGCGCGAAGGCGCCGGCGTTGGCCGTGGTCACCAGGACGATGGCCAGCAGCACCACCCCGCCGGTGATGGCCCAAGCGGCCGCGAGCTTTCCGACGAGGTCGCGCGTTCGATCCGTCCGTCGTTCACCGGAGCCGTCGTTCATCGGGGCTCACCTTTCGACAGGGGGCGCAGCCCGGCGCTACGCGCGGGTGAGGCGGACACCACGCTCCTCACCCTGAGCCTGTCGAAGGGTGAGGGGGCCAGGAAGCGCGAAGGCAGCTTGCTCTCGAGGCTACTTCGCGCCGCGCTTGGCGACCGCCGCGCGGGCCGCCTCGACCAGGGCCTCGCCGTCGATGCCGTTGTCCCGGGCCTCCTTGATCCAGCGGTCGACGACCTGGGCGCCGAGCGCGTCGAAGCCGGCCTTGGCGTCGGCGTCCAGGGCGACGACCTCGCCGCCGGACTTGGCCTGGGCGGCCTTGCCGGGGGCCTCGACCCCGTCCCAGATGCCGCCGATCTCGCCGGCGATGGCGGCGCCGGAGTTGGCGTCGATCACCTTCTTCAGGTCTTCCGGCAGGGCCTCGTAGCGCTCCTTGTTCATGGCGTAGAGGAAGACCGAGGTGCCGAAGCGCGAGCCGTCGCCGCCCTCGACCGAATAGTTGGTCAGCTCCTGCAGCTTCAGCGGCAGGACGATCTCGAAGGGCACCAGGGCGCCGTCGACCGTGCCCTTGGACAGCGCCTCGGGCAGGGCGGGCACCGGCATGCCGACCGGCTCGGCGCCCCAGGCCTCGATCATCCAGGCGCCGGTCCGCGAGGGCGTGCGCAACTTCAGGCCCTTGACCTCGTCCACCGAGCGGACCGCCTTGTCGCGCAGGTGCAGCGCGTTGCCGGCGTGGACGTGGACCAGGATCGGCTTGAGGTCGGCGTAGTCGGCGGCGATCAGGGCGAAGTTGTCCTGGATCGCCAGGGTGGTGGCCCGGGCGCTGCCCTTGTGCACGGTCGGCAGCTCGAAGACCTCGGAGCGCGGGAAGACCCCGGGCGTGTAGCCGATCAGGGTCCAGACGATGTCGGCCGCGCCGTCGCGCACCTGGCGGTAGAGCTCAGGCGGCTTGCCGCCCATCGACATCGAGGGGAAGACCTCGACCTTGATCCGGCCCTTGGACTGCTCTTCGACACGCTTCGCCCAGGGGACGATGAACTTGGCGTGGGCCGGCGACTTCGGGCTCAGGAAGTGGTGCACGGTCAGCGTGATCTCGGCGGCCTGGGCCGGGACGCTGGCTGCCGCCACGGCCAGAGCGGCAGCGCAAAAACGGGTGATCGCGTTCATGGACATCCTCCCCTTCGGAACCTCGGGTCTTCTTGGTGCTCGGGTGTTCGGGACCCTTTCACCCGGAAGTATGAAAGTCGGTTTCGGTTATGAGAAATGAATTCTTCGGTGCTTTCCATGTCGCTCCGGTTATGACGCGACCGCCGCGGCGGCCCGCTCGGCGGCGACGTCCCGGACCGCCTGCATCAGCATCTGGGTCGCCAGGCCGGGCGGCACGTCGGCCCGGACCGTCAGGCCGACCGGCCCGCTGGTGGTCGGGTCGCCGGCGAAGGGCAGGGCGACCAGCAGGCCGTCCGCCAGGTCGTCGGCGACCACGCCCTGGGAGATGATCCAGACCGCGTCCGAGGTCCGGGTGTAGCTGCGCCCGAAGGCCATGGACACGGTCTCGATGCGGTCGGGCAGGGCGCCGACCCCCTGGGCGATCAGCAGGCGGTCGACATAGGGCCGGATGATCGAGCCCTCGATCGGCATCAGCACCGTGAAGTCGCGGATTCGCCCCAGCTCGAAACCGCCGCCGTCGAGCAGGGGATGGCCGGGCCGGACCACCAGGCGGACCGGCTCGGAATAGAGGGTCTCGAAGGCCAGGCCGGTCATCAGCGCCGGCTCGGCCAGGCGCCCGACCACCAGGTCCAGCTCGCCGACCCTGAGCTGCGCCAGCAGCACGCTGTTCTGGCCGGTCACGACCCGGACCGTGGTCTCGACGCCGTCGGCCTTGAAGGCCTGGATCGCCGCCGGCATGACCCGGGCGGCGACGGTCGGCAGGGCACCCACGGTGATCGCGAAGCCGCCCTTGGCCCGGGCCTGGGCGATGCTGTCGACGCCCTGGCGCAGGGCGGTGACGCTGGCCCCGGCGTAGCGCAGAAAGACCTCGCCGAAGCGGGTCAAGGTGACGCCCCGCTTGCTGCGGTCGAAGAGCCGCACGTCCAGGGTCGCCTCCAGCTCGCGCAGGGTCTTGGAGACCGCGGGCTGGGTCACCGCCAGGGCGTCGGCCGCCTTGACCACGCTCTTCTGCCGCGCGACCTCCAGGAAGCACTGCAGGTGCCGGAACTTGATCCGCTGGACCATCACCGGACCGCCGCCGGCCGGTCGCGTCTCGGGCAGCATGCATTCCCCCAGGGTTATCCGTCCCGCCTTCTTTCTCATTTTACATAACCGGAACTGCGGTCCAAGCTGATGGCCGAAGCCGGGCTCGCGGTCCCTTCCAGCTGTCATTGCCGGGCTTGACCCGGCAATCCATCGAGCCACCGGCACCATGGATGCCCGGATCAAGTCCGGGCATGACAGAGGAGTTGGCGGCTCAGGACCGAGAGGGAGGAGAAAACGCGATGCGCTTCGCCAGGGTGAACGACGTGGTGCTGCACCACGCGGTCGAGGGGCCGCCGGACGCGCCGACCGTGGTCTTCTCCAACTCCCTGGGCACCGACTTCCGGGTCTGGGACCCGCTGCTTGCCCACTTCGGCCAGGGCCTGCGCCGGGTCCGCTACGACAAGCGCGGCCACGGCCTGTCCCAGGCCCGGCCCGCGCCCTACGTGATGAGCGATCACGTCGGCGACCTGGCGGCCCTGCTCGACCACCTCGGGATCGAGTCGGCGGTGATCGTGGGGCTGTCGGTCGGCGGCATCATCGCCCAGGGCCTCTCGGCCCTGCGCCGCGAGCGGATCCGCGGCCTGGTGCTCTGCGACACCGCCCACGTGATCGGTCCGGCGGAGATGTGGGACCAGCGCATCGCGGCCATCGAGGCCGGCGGCATCGAGTCCTTGGCCGACGCGGTCATGGAACGCTGGTTCTCGGAGGCCTTCCGCCGGGACAGGCCGGAGGAGCTGGCCGGCTGGCGCAACATGCTGGTCCGCACCCCGGTCGAGGGCTACCTCGGCACCGCGGCGGCGATCCGCGATTCCGACATGACCGCGCAGGCCCAGGCGATCCGCGTGCCGACCCTCTGCGTCGGCGGCTCCGAGGACGGCGCGACCCCGCCCGAGCTGGTCGGCGCCCTGGCCGCGCTGATCCCGGGCGCGCGCTTCGAGGTCATCGAGGGCGCCGGGCACCTGCCCGGCGTCGAGGCGCCGGAGACCCTGGCCGGCCTGATGAAAGACTTTTTCGCGGAGGCCGGCCTTGCCTGAAGACCGCCACCAGACCGGGATGCTGACCCGCCGCGCGGTCCTGGGCGACGCCCATGTCGACCGGGCCGAGGCGAAGACGACCGACTTCAACGCCGACTTTCAGCAGTTCATCACGGAGGGCGCCTGGGGTTCGCTCTGGTCGCGGCCCGGCCTCACCCGGCGCGAGCGCAGCCTCTTGACTATCGCGCTGCTGGCCGCCCTGGGCCACGACGAGGAGCTGGCGCTGCACGTCCGCGCGACCCGCAACACCGGCGCCAGCCCCGAGGACATCAAGGAGGCCCTGCTGCACGTGGCGGTCTACGCCGGGGTGCCGGCGGCCAACCGTGCCTTCGCCGTCGCCGCCGAGGCGCTGGAGGAGCAGGGAGAGGTGGGATGAGCGACCGGGCTCCCTTCAAGCCGCGGGACTGGGGCAGCCACCCGCCCTACCGCTATCCCGACTACAAGTCGACCGCCCTGCGCGCGCCGACCAAGCCCTTGGTTCCCCTGGCGCAGTCGCTCTCCGAGCTGACCGGCCCGGTCTTCGGCCACGACAGCCTCGGCCCTCTGGACCACGACCTGACCCGCAACGCCGCAAAGGACGGGGAGCCCCTGGGCGAGCGGATCATCGTCACCGGCCGGATCCTGGACGAGGACGGACGGGCGGTGCCGCAAACCCTGGTCGAGGTCTGGCAGGCCAACGCGGCCGGCCGCTACATCCACACCGTCGACCAGCACCCCGCGCCGCTCGACCCGAACTTCCTCGGCGCCGGGCGCTGCCTGACCGACGACGCGGGCCGCTACCGCTTCGTGACCGTCAAGCCGGGCGCCTATCCCTGGGGCAACCATCCCAATGCCTGGCGGCCCAACCACATCCACTTCTCGCTCTTCGGACCGAGCCTGGCGACCCGCCTGGTGACCCAGATGTACTTTCCCGGCGATCCGCTGCTCGACCTCGACCCGATCTTCCAGGGCACCCCGCCCGCGGCCCGCGACCGCCTGATCGCCGCCTTCTCGCTCGAGGTCACCGAGCCCGACTGGGCGCTCGGCTACAGCTTCGACATCGTCCTGCGCGGCCGCGCCGCCACGCCGATGGAGGGTTAGGTTCAGTGCTTTTCTGTGAATCTCCGGTGATCACCCCCTCCCCAACCCTCCCCCATCAAGGGGGAGGGAGTGAGTCGATGGCTAGCACCTCAGTCTTCCCTCCCCCCTTGTGGGGGAGGGTTAGGGTGGGGGGTGAATCACCGCCGCCACGGCGTGTTTCCCCGATCACCGACGGAGGCCTCTGACTCATGCCCAAGCAGACGCCGTCGCAGACGGTCGGCCCCTACTTCGCCTACGGCCTGACGCCCGAGCAGTACGGCTACGCCTTCTCCAGCATCGCCGGCGGCGCCCTCACGGCCGAGGCGGGCGACGGCGAGCGGATCCGGATCGAAGGCCGGGTGCTCGACGGCGCCGGCGAGGCGGTGAGCGATGCCCTGGTCGAGATCTGGCAGGCCGACGGCCAGGGCCGCTACGCCCATCCGGCCGACCCGCGCAGCTCCAACGCCCGCTTCCGCGGCTTCGGCCGGGTCGGCACCGGCACCGATCCGGAGCAGCGCTTCGTCTTCGAGACCGTCAAGCCGGGCCCCCTCGGCGACGGCCAGGCGCCGCACGTCAACCTCATGCTTTTCCTGCGCGGCCTGCTGTCCCACGCCTACACCCGCATCTACTTTTCCGACGAGGCCGAGGCCAACGCGGCCGACCCGGTGCTCGCCGCGGTCTCGGCCGAGCGCCGCGCGACCCTGATCGCCGCCCGCGAGGAGACCGCGGGCACGCCGCTCTACCGCTTCGACATCCACCTTCAAGGCGACCGCGAGACGGTCTTCTTCGACGTGTGAGTAGGATAAGCTAGTGCTTATTGGTCCGGGTCCAGGAGTCACCCCCACCCAACCCGCGCTCAGCGCCGCGCGTACGCGCCCCATCGAGGGGGAGGGCTCTTGCGGGCGGCCGTCGATATCTTCCCCCTCCCCCTTGATGGGGGAGGGTGGGGTGGGGGTGAGAGCACGCCCGACGCAGTAAAGGACCGAAAACGAGACGACCATGACCGAGCCCTGCATCATCACCGTGGCGATCACCGGGTCGGTGCCGCGCAAGGAGGACAACCCGGCGGTGCCGATCTCGGTGCAGGAACAGATCGAGTCCACCCAGGAGGCCTTCGAGGCCGGCGCCAGCCTGGTCCACGTCCACGTCCGCAACGAGGACCAGACGCCCTCGTCGGACCCGGAGAAGTTCGGCGCCTTCCAGGAGGGCGTGCGCCGGCACTGCCCGGGCATGATCGTCCAGTTCTCGACCGGCGGCCGCGGCCGCGCCGCGGCGGCGCGCGGCGCCATGCTCCACCTCAAGCCCGACATGGCCTCGCTGGCGACCGGCTCGGTCAACTTCCCGAACATGATCTACGAGAACCCGCCGCAGCTGGTCGAGGATCTGGCCGCGACCATGCTGGCCGAGGGCATCAAGCCGGAGGTCGAGGTCTTCGACCTGGCCATGCTCTACACCGCCGCCGAAATGGCCGCGGCCGGACGCCTGAAGGCGCCGCTCCACGTCCAGTTCGTCTTCGGCCTCAGGAACGCCCTGCCGCCGCGCCGCGAGATTCTCGAGTTCGAGGTCGCCCAGCTCGCGGCCCTGGCGCCGGGCGCGACCTGGACCGCCGCCGCCATCGGCCGCAGCCAGCTCGAGATGAACCACTGGGCGCTGGCGCTGGGCGGCCACTGCCGCACCGGGCTGGAGGACAACATCCGCTTCGACAAGTCCCGCCTGGCGGCCAGCAACGCCGAGCTGGTCGCCCGGGTCGCCGATCTCTGCGCCGACTACGGCCGCCACCCCGCGACGCCGGCCGAGGCGCGCGGGCTGCTGTCGCTGCCGCCGGCCCCACCAGAGAGCCCATGAGCGTCACGCCCCTCGATTCCGCCCTTTACGGCGCGCTGCTCTCCGACGCGGAGGTCGCCGCCCGGCTCGACGATGCGGCCCAGCTGCGCTCGATGCTGGAATTCGAGGCGGCCCTGGCCCGGGTCCAAGGCCGGCTCGGCGTGATCCCGGCGGACGCGGCCGCGCGGATCTCCAAGGTTGCTGAGTCCTTCGCACCCCATCCCGCCGACCTCGCCGAAGCGACCGCACGGGACGGCATTCCGGTCCCGGCCCTGGTCGCCGCCCTCCGCGCGGCGGTCGGCGCCCCTGCGGCGCAGCACCTGCACTGGGGCGCGACCAGCCAGGACGTCATCGACACCGCCCTGGTTCTCCGGTTGAAGCCGGTGCTGGAGATCCTCGACCAACGCCTCGCCAACCTGACGCAGACTCTAGCCGCCCTGGCCGAGCGGCATCGCCGCACCCTGATGGTCGCTCGGACCCGCGGCCAGCAGGCGGTGCCGACGAGCTTCGGCCTCAAGGCCGCGGTCTGGCTGGCGCCCCTGCTGCGCGCCCGGCAGCGCCTGGATCAGCTCCGCCCGCGCCTGCTGCTGCTCAGCTTCGGCGGCGCGGCTGGCACCCTGGCGGCGCTGGGCGACCGCGGCCCGGCCGTCGCCGAGGCCCTGGCCCGGGAGCTCGGCCTCGGCCTGCCGCCGCTGCCCTGGCACGTCCAGCGCGACGGCCTCGCCGAGCTCGCCGGCTGGCTGTCCCTGGTCACCGGCAGCCTGGGCAAGCTCGGCCAGGACGTCCTGCTGCTGGCCCAGGGCGAGGTCAGCGAGCTCCGCGAGGGCGGTGGCCCCGGCCGCGGCGGCTCCAGCACTATGCCGAACAAGGCCAACCCGGTCGCCAGCGAGGTTCTGGTCACCGCCGCCCGCCTCAACGCGACCCTGGTCTCGGCGCTGCACCAGGCCTTGCCCCAAGAGCAGGAGCGTGGCGGCCCCGGCTGGCAGCTCGAATGGCTGACCCTGCCGCAGATGCTGGTCACGGCCGGCTGCGCCCTGCGTCACGCCGCCGACCTGATCGAAAACCTCGAGGTCGACCCCGCGCGCATGCGCCGCAACCTCGAGGCCTCCAACGGCCTGGTGCTGGCCGAGGCCGCGACCTTCGCCCTGGCCGAACACCTGCCGCGCCCGAAGGCGCAAGAGCTGGTCAAGGCCGCCTGCGCCGAAGCCAAGGCCGGCGGCCGCCACCTCGTCGACCTCCTCGCCGAGAGCAGCGATGCCCCGGTCGACTGGGCGAAGCTGCGCGACCCGGCCAACTACCTCGGTGCTGCCGAGACCTTGATTGACTGCGTGCTGGCGGAGGTCGGGAAGGATTAATACCAAGGAGCGCTGATAACGACCCATTTGATGGCGCACGGCGGCCCGCCGGGCAGGCGCGGCCCGCAGCGCGATGCCATCGCATCGGGCAAGGGCCGCAACGCACCCGGCGGGCCGCCGCGCGCCGCCGAAGGCCGGGTTTGCTTGACCGCCCGCTGCGTTGCGCTCCGCTTACGGTACCCCGCACCGCTGCGCGAAGCGCGCCTGACGGGCGATCAAGCAAACCCGGTCAAATGAGTCGTTATCAACGCTCCTTGGTATAAGGGTTGGGCATTGGGCCAAAAAGAAAGGCCGGCGCGAGGCCGGCCTTTCGTACTTGCAGTCGGTCTGGCGTTACGACTTGGGCAGCACCACCGTGTCGATGACGTGGATCACGCCGTTGGAGGTCTCGATGTCGGCGGAGATCACCTTGGCGTTGTCGACCTTCACGCCCTTGGTCGCGTCGACCGAAAGCTTGCTGCCCTCGACGGTCGCGACCTCGGCGGTCTGGCCGGCGATGTCCGAGGACATGATCTTGCCGGGGACCACGTGATAGGTCAGGACGGCGACCAGCTGATCCTTGTTCTCGGGCTTCAGAAGGTTCTCGACGGTTCCATCCGGCAGCTTGGCAAAGGCCTCGTCGGTCGGCGCAAAGACGGTGAAGGGGCCTTCGCCCTTGAGGGTATCGACCAGGCCGGCGGCCTTGACGGCGGCCACAAGAGTCTCGAACTGGCCGGCCGAGGCCGCCGTGTCGACGATGTCCGCGGCCTTGGCAGCCAGGGAGCCGAGGGCGAGCGGCAGCGCAAGGGTTGCGGCGACCGCGAAGCGAGAGAGAACCTTCATGTCATTATCACCAATGTTGTGTGGAACGGATACGCCCTTGTTCGCAGCGCCCCGCCCGACGGATCACTTCGGCTGCGACACTTGATGAACGATGGCGGCGCGTAGCCGTTGAAGAGGATCGAGGGCCGCAAATGTGGCGGCGGTCCTTCGACCTGTGATCTGTCCTCGAAGGCGCCGCGTAATGCTTGGCTGTTGATCGGGGAGATAGATCATGAAGAAGCGGAAGTCGATGTTCGGTGCTCTGATAATCTGCGCCGCGGCCGTCCAGTTCACTCCGGCCGAAGCTGGAGCGCAGCTCGACGGTCTCGGCATCAAGAACGTGCGGATCTTCGACACCGCCGTCTCGGCCGCAGGCCTTCGCCCGGTCGTGGACGCCGACCGCAGCTTCACCCTGTTCCTGCCCGCGGATGAGGCGCTCGAGGCCGAGGGCGCCGCCGTCCTGCTGAGCGGCGTCTACCTGACGCCGAGCAACCGAGAGCGGCTCTTCGACCTCGTGGCCTATCACCTCGTTCCCGGCGAGAAAATCGACCTGGCATCGGCCCCGCGCGACGTCACCACTCTGAGCGGCGAGGCCCTGTCGATTGCACGCGACGGCGGGCGAATCCTGCTCAACGGACATGTCGGCGTGACCCGCTCCATCGACTTCGGCAAAGGCGTCGTTCACATCGTCTCGGGCCTACTCTGGGCCGAGCTGAACCCGCGAGACGGGCATGGCGACGTCGCCCAGGGCGTCACCTGGTAAACCGGGCCACATCGACAGTCTTGGATTTGCGGCTGCGAGCTGGCTCAGAGGGGGCAGCTCAGCAAAACCGGCGTTCGCCCGATGTGCTCGTCGCTCTGAACCTGCTTGACCAGGAAGTCCGCGACGTTGGCCCGTGAGATCAAGCCGTAGCGCCAGCGCTTCGGATCGAGCTCCACGCGGTAGCGTCCGGTCCGCGGGCCGTCGACCAGGATGACGGGTCGGGCAATCACCCAGTCCAGGTCGCTTTCTCGAATCAGAGCCTCTTGGGCGTCCTTGTCGTCGTAGGCCCGTCCAAGGAGCAGCCGGTGGGCGGCGCCGCGCAGGCAGCCGAGGCGCCGCCGGCTGTCGCCGGCACCGAAACCGGTGACCGAGATCAGACGGCGCACTCCGGCGGCCTTCATCGCCTGGACCAGCAGCAGCGTCGATTCGGAGAACAAGCTGACCGGTTTTAGCAGCCGCTCGGCGCTGGCGGCCACGCCGATCGCCTGGATCACCGCGTCGACCCCATCGACTGCGAGCGACAGGCGCTCCGGGTCGAGCACGTCGCCGGGCAGCTTCTCGAGCCGCTCGTGGGTGATGGGGATGCGGTCGGCGCTGCGTGCCAGGGCGCGCACGTGATGGCCCTCGGCCAGCCCGCAGCGGACGGCTTCGAGCCCGATGCCCCGCGACGCACCGATGACGAGGATCTTGGCCAAGGCTAGGGCGCGCCCCAGATGTCGTCATAGAGCACGGTGGCGTCCCGCGGGTCGCGCATCGCGTCGCGGTGGCTGGCGGCGTAGTCCGGCGCCGGCCGAAAGGCCTCGGCGGCCGTCCGAAGGCCGGAGAAGGGATTTCGGCGCGGATCTTTTGCCAGCTCGTAGAGGCGGCGCAGCATGACCGGATCTCCTTGAAGGAAGCCTATGCTGTTACGCCCCTGTCCGGGTCGCGGATCATGGCCGGGCCCTTCGCCGCCGTCGATCTCGGTCCCGGCGTCGCTCGCGCCCGGAGTCATCGGCAGGGCGTCAGCTTGCGTAGAAGCTCTCGATATAGGCAGTCCCGACGTGCCCGGGAGCCGGCGTCTTTTCCCGGGCCGCGCCGGGTGGGATCCGAGGTTTATCGGAGCCCTGACGGAGGAGCCTGTACGGAAATGTCGCTCGTCGTCTTCATCCTGGCCGTGATCCTGGTCGCCAGCTCCGGTGCCGTTTTCAAGCCGGGTGCCTGGTATCGGACGCTGACGAAGCCCTCCTGGACGCCGCCGGACTGGGTTTTTCCGACCGGATGGACCCTGCTCTACGTGCTCATCGCGATCTCCGGCTGGCGGGTCTGGGAACGGCTGCCCCTCGAGGCGGCACTCGTCCCCATGGCGATTTACGCCCTGCAGCTCCTGCTGAACGCGGGCTGGTCGGCGATCTTCTTCGGCCTCAAGCGGCCGGACTGGGCCTTCGCCGAGCTGGCCTGCCTCTGGCTGGCGATCGTCGCCAACATACTGGTGTTCCAGCCGATCGATACGCTCGCCGCCGCGCTGCTGCTCCCCTACCTGGCCTGGGTCACCTTCGCCGGGGCGCTCAACCTCGCGGTCTGGCGCCTGAACACGGGCAGCCCGTGACCGGCCGCCCGCGCAGGATGGGCATCCGGTCTCGCGCCTGGGTCTGGGGCTGGAGCCTCGCCGCTCTCGGCGGGCTCGCGATGCTCTTGCTCAGCCTCGCTTTCGATCCCACCACTGCGAGCGCGGCGGCCGCTTGGGCCATGACCGGCGCTTTCGCGGCGGCCCAGACCGGGCTCGCCCTGGTTGCGATCTCGGTATTTTGGCGGCTCTACCAACGTGCGGCGCGGATCGGCACCCGCCGCGACCGCTGATGCCGATCGGCGCTCACCCGTCCCCGTCGATCTCGGCCAGCACCCGCTTGGCAATGCGAAAGCATTCGACGCCCGCCGGGATGCCGCAGTAGATCGAGATCTGGTGCAGCACGGCACGCAGCTCCTGGCGGGTCACGCCGTTGGTGATCGCGCCGCGGAAGTGCAGCTCCCACTCGTGCATGCGGTTGAGCGCGGCGATCATGGTCAGGTTGAGCATCGAGCGGGTCTTGGGGTCCAGGGTGTCGTCGCCCCAGCCGAAGCCCCAGCAGAACTCGGTCATCATCTCCTGGAAGGGCCGGCTGAAGTCGTCGGCCCCGGCCAGGGTCTTCTCGACGTAGTCCGCCCCCAGCACCGCCTTGCGCTTCTCCACCCCGCGTTCGAAACGCTCCTTGTCCATAGCTGCTCCCTTTCTGTCGATCGCTTCAGTCTAGGTTCTCTCCATCTGTCATGCCCGGAGCGCGTACGCGCGGCGCTTCGCGCGATCCGGGCATCCATCTCGCAAGCGGCATGATGGATAGCCGGGTCCAGCCCGGCTATGACAGGCGATGCGAATCCCGCAAAGACGAGAATTCACCCCGCGGCCTCCTGCCCGACGCCGACGTAGCGGTAGAGCGGCGCCGGGTCGGCGTGAAGGGCCGCCGGCGTCGCGGTTTCCAGGACCGTGCCGTTCTCGACGAAGGCGATCCGGTCGGCGACCGCCAGGGCCGCCTCGACTTTCTGCTCGACGAGAAGCACCGCGACGCCCCGGGTCTTGAGGACCCGCACCGTCTCCAGGATGGTCGCGACCATGCTCGGCTGCAGGCCCTCTGTCGGCTCGTCCATCAGCAGGACCTTCGGCTCCAGGCAGAGCGCCCGGGCCGTCGCCAGCATCTGCTGCTCGCCGCCGCTCAGGCTGCCGGCGCGCTGGGTCAGGCGCTCGCGGAGGATCGGGAAGAGGTCGAGGATGCGCTTCAGGGTCTCGCGGTCCTTGTCCTTGACCATCAGGCCGAGGCGCAGGTTCTCCTCGACGCTCAGCTCGCCGAAGAGCCGGCGCCCCTGGGGCACGTAGGCCAGGCCCAGGGCCGGGATCCGGTGCGCGGGCAGGGCGGTCAGCTCGGTGTCGTCGAGCCGCACGCTGCCGCCGCTGGCCCGGACCAGGCCCAAGATGGTCTTCAGCGCCGTGGTCTTGCCGGCGCCGTTGCGCCCGAGCAGGCCGAGCACTTCGCCGGGCGCAAGCGCCAGGGAGAAGTCGCGCAGGACCTGGACGCTGCCGTAGTGGCTGGAGAGGGCGTCGACGGTCAGCATCACGTCCCCAGATAGGCGCGCTGCACGTCGGCGTCGGCCCGGATCTCGGCCGGCGTGCCCTCGGCCAGGATGGCGCCGCGCTCGACCACGGTGATCCGCTCGGCCAGCTCCATGACCACCGGCATGTTGTGCTCGATCAGCAGGACGGTCACTTCCTTGGCGATCTCCCGGGTCAGCGCGCAGAAGCGGGCGATCTCGGCGTTGGACAGGCCCTGGGTGGGTTCGTCCATGATCAGCAGCTCCGGCGAGAGCGCCAGGCCGAGCGCGACCTCGAGCAGGCGCTGGTGACCGTAGGGCAGCTCGGCCGCTCTGCGGTCGATGTCCTCGGCCAGGCCGACCCGCGCCAGGGCGGCTTCGACCTCGGCCCGCAGCGCGGCCGAATCCTCGCGCAGGCGGCCGGCGAGGCCGGTCATGCGCCGGCGCTGGATCGCCAGGGCCAGGTTGTCGTGGCAGCTCAGGTTCTGGAACACGCTGGTGATCTGGAAGGTGTAGACGATGCCGGCCCGGGCCCGCTGCCAGGCCGAGAGCCCGGTGATGTCCCGCTCCTTGAAGAAGATCCGCCCGGCGCTGGGCGCCAACCGGCCGCTGATCACGCTGACCAGGGTGGTCTTGCCCGCGCCGTTCGGCCCGATCACCGCGCGGATCTCGCCCGCCGGCAGCTCCAGGTCGATGCCGCGCACCGCCTCCAGGCCGCCGAAGCGCTTGCTCAGGGCTTCCGTCCGCAGCAGGCTCATGACCGCCCCCAGCGCGAGCCCCAACGATCCAGGACCGTCCCAACCACGCCCTTGGGAAAGGCCAGGACCAGCACCACCAGCACCACGCCGACCACGATCAGGTAGCTCGAGGTGACGTCGCTGGCGAAGTCCACCAGGTAGGACATCAGCCCGGTGCCGACCAGCGGCCCCAGGGTCGTGCCCAGGCCGCCGAGCAGGACCCAGAGCAAGGCATAGATCGAGTACTGCGTCGAGGCGAAGGTCGCGCCGACGTAGGCGAAGAGCAGGGCGTAGGCGGCGCCCGCCAGGCCCGAGATCGTGCCGGACACGGTCAGGGCCAGCAGCTTGTAGCCGAAGGTGTTGTAGCCGAGCATCCGGGTCCGCTGCTCGTTCTCGCGCACCGCGACCAGGACCCGGCCGATCGGCGAATGCAGCAGCGCTATGCTGGCCAGGTAGCAGAGCGCGAAGAGCGCCAGCGCCGCGTTGTAGCGCACCGTCGGGTCGGCCAGGCGCAGCTCGGCCCCGCCCACCTCGATCCGGCGCAGCGCCTCGGCGATCACGAAGCCCTCGTCGCCCTTGGTGACCTCGTTGAAGTAGAGCGTCGTCAGGAACACCGCCTGGGCGAACATCAGGGTCACGATCAGGAAGGCGACCCCGCTGGTCCTCAGCGCGATCAGCCCGACGGCCAGCGCCAGGACCAGGCCGGCGAGCGCGCCGAGGAGCAGCGCAAGGGGCATGGAGACGCCGAGCAGTTGCGCGCCCAGCCCGGCGGCGTAGATCCCGGCGGCGAAGAACATGGCATGGCCCAGGCTCAGCAGCCCCGTATAGCCGAAGGCGATGTTGTAGCCGATGGCGAAGCTGGCCAGGACCATGATCCGGGCGAAGTTGGTGTGGTGATAGTCCGGCAGCAGCGCCTGCAGCCCGAAGAGCCCGGCGAGCACCGCCAGGGCCAGGAGCCAGCGCCTGGACGCGGCGCCGGTCATGTCGGCTTGGCGCCGAAGAGACCGCCCGGCCGCACCACCAGGACCAGGGCGACCAGCAGGGTGGCCAGGATCTTGGCCAGGGTCGGCGAGAAGAAGACCGAGATCACGCCGTCGCTGATGCCGATCACGAAGGCGGCGATCAGGGTGCCGCGCAGGCTGCCCAGGCCGCCGATGATCACCACGATGAAGGACAGCAGCAGGGGATCGTGGCCCATCAGGTAATGGGCCTGCTGGATCGGCACCACCAGGACGCCGGCGAGCGCGGCCAGGCCGCCGCCCAGGGCGAAGACCGCGGCGTAGACCCGGCGCACCGGCACGCCGAAGGCCTGGGCGGTCTCTTGGTCATACTGGGTCGCCCGCATGTGCAGGCCGAGCCGGGTCTTCTTCAAGAGGATCCAGGTCGCGAGCAGCAGGCAGGCCGAGAGCCCGGCGACGATCAGCTTGTAGCCGGAATAGCCGAACCAGGGGAACTGGACCCGGAAGTAGAAGGGCGCCTCGACCGCGCGGGCGTCGGGGCCGTAGAGGATCAGGACGCTCTGCTGGATGATGTAGAGCAGGCCGATGGTCGCGACGATGGTGGCTTCCGGGTTGTAGTCGACCCGCTTCAGGATCAGCCAGTCGGCGGCGATGGCGATGCCGCCGACCAGCAGCGGCCCGATCACCAGCGCCAGCAGGAAGCCGGTCAAGGGATCGCCGGCCATCTGCGCGACCCACCAGGCGATCACCGCGCCGAGCATGAAGAGCTCGCCGTGCGCCACGTTGACAACCCGCATGACCCCGAAGACGAGCGACAGCCCGAGCGCGGTCAGCGCCAGCACGAAGGCCGAGACCGTGCCCTCCAGGACCGCGAGAAAGAAGTAGGCGCCGAAGCTCATGGGCTGTGAATGGATCCCTGAGCCTCAGGTGCTGGGGCGAAGTGCTCCCCTCACCCAGCTCCGGCTAAGGCTCGACCTTCGGCCTCGCCAAGCCTCCACAACCCTCTCCCCTTGGGAGAGGGAGGGGCCCGCCGCGCAGCGGCGGGAGGGTGAGGGGTCCGGCGCAGCCGCCATTCGCTCGGTCACTCCGCTACAGCGACATCTTCGTGTAGTCCGCTTTCGGCTCGTAGAGGCCGTCCTCGATGGTCGTGCGGTGGACGACCTTGAGGCGCTGGTTCTCGACCTTGGAGATGAACTGCTGGCCGAAGCTCTGGTGGAGCTGGCCGATGAACTTCTTGCGGCCTTGGGGATGCGCCTTGCCTTCCTCGTACCACTCGACCGCCTCGACCGCCTCGATCAGGGCCGCCCGGTCCTTGTCGTTGGCGCTCTTGTAGCCGCTCTCCTCGACCGCCCGCTTGATCGCGAAGAGCGTCTCCCAGCAGCCGAACATGTGGGAGTAGGTCGAGACGTCCTTGGGGTCGCTGGCGCTGGCGCCGTTTTCGTCGACCCCGACCTTGGCGCGGTAGAACTTCTCGGACTCGGTCGGATAGCCGTCGGCGTAGCGCGGCAGGCCTTCCCAGAAGTGCGAGCCCTCCAGAAACTCCAGGCCCGGGGTCGCCATGTCGACGGCCTCCAGGGAATCGATGAAGCCGAAGAGCTGCGGCCCCCGGTCGCCGAAGAACTCGCCCAGCTCCTTGACGAAGGTCAGCACGCCGGGCCCGACCATGACGTGGTAGAGAACCTCGGTCTCGGCCGGAATCTTCGGGAAGTACTTGGTGTAGGAGGTCTCGGTCGGCGGGATCGGCAGCAGCGCCGTGACCTTGCCGCCCTGGCGTTCCAGCGCGGCGCTCATGTGGTCCCGGTGGTTGTAGCCGAAGGCGTAGTCCGGAAAGATCAGGGCGACCTTCTTGCCCAGGTTCTGGGCCATCCAAGGCGCCATGGAGATGACCTGCTGGCGGACGTCGGTGATGCCCGGCTGGAAGACGTAGCGGTTCAGGCTGCCCGAGGGCACGTGGGTGCCCTCGCTGACCACGAAGTAGGGCATCTTCAGCTCGCCGGCGCGCGGCGCCGAGCCGATCACCACATGGGAGAACAACGTGCCGAAGACGAAGTCGACCTTGTGCCGGCTGGCGAACTTCTCGACCACCTCGGCGCCGCGCTTGGGATCGGTGGCGTCGTCCTCGATGACAAGCTCGATCGGCCGGCCGGCGATGCCGCCCAGCTCGTTGATGTATGCGACCGCGGCCTGTGTCGTGCGCTCGTACCAGCGGCCGTAGGCCGCGCCGATTCCGGTCCGGTGGGCCTGGAAGCCGAGGCGCAGCGGTGCGTCGCTGCCCTGGGCGAAGGCGCCGAAACCCGGAAGGGTGCCGACGGCCGCCAGGCCGGCCGCGGCCCCGGCGCCCTTCAGCGCACGCCGCCGCGACAGCGTCCGGATGATGCCGCTCTCAGTTTGCCCTTTGTCCCGCTTGTCCATCGAGAGTCCCCTCCCTGCATCAAAAGGTCCTGCGACCCGGCGGTTCGCCCCGCCGCTTTTCTCGCGGCAAAAAAGTCTAACCCCGGATCATTCGTACACCAACGGTTCTAGCCGGCGACCGGCGCCGACAGCAGCCAGAGGCCGAACAAGGTATAGCAGATCATCAGGACGGTCATCGGGATCTGGCTCACGACGGCGCGGCCGCGCGCACCGACTTGCCGCAGGGCGATGGCGTGGGCCAGGGCGACCGCGACCACGTGGGCGACGACGATGATCGCGATCTGCGTCCGCCAGATCAGGCCCACTGCGTGGTAGTCCATCAGGAAGGACGCGGTGACGTGAGCCCCGCGCAGGCCCAGGAGGTTCCAGCCCAGCCCCAAGGGATCGTTGAAGGCGATCGCGGCGTGCTGCACGTCGACCATGAAGATGGTCAGGTAGTGCGCGAGGTGATAGCCGAAGGCGATCGGCACGACCGACAGGGCATAGCCGCCGAAGGCCTCGGTGAGCTTGGTCGGCCGCCCGGCCAGGCGGTGGCCCAGCCAGACCACGCCCAGGTAGCAGCACAGCAGCGCGCCGAAGGTCGCCAGCAGGCCCAGGCTGTTGGGCAGCAGCACCGCGGAGCGTCCCGGGAACTCCAGGGGATTGATTCCGATCGTGCCGAGCCAGCGGAAGGTCAGCGACAGGCCGTCGAAGGACACCGTGCTCAGCATCAGGATCACGAAGGCGACCGCGCTGAGCGAGAGCGGCGCGACCCGCAGCAGGCCCAATCCCGGCAGGGTGAGCTGGAGCCGGCCGGTGTCCGCGCCGCCGGGCGCCGCCTCGGGCCGGCCGTTCAGGGGCGACATCCAGGACACGACCCGGAAGTAGACCGAAAAAGCCTCGCCCTGGCGCAGCCAGGCCCGATCGCCGAAGAGCAGCATGGCGGCCAGGTTGGCCAGGAAGTAGAGGCCGAGCGCCCGCGCCAGGGTTGGCGGATCCTGGGGCGCCGTGTAGACCAGCTCGAACCAGGCGAAGCCGAGGAACTGCAGGACCGCCGGCCAAGTGCCGAGCCAATCGGGATAGCGCAGGGGCGGCGCCGCGACCCAGCGCGCCGGGCCGGGCAGCCTGCCGATCAGGGCGTAGAGGCCGCGCCAGGGGTTCAGCACCGCCCAGAGATTGCCGAAGACAAGGTGTAGTACGGTCAGGCCGACCCACCACAGGGTCCAGATCGTGAGCGGCAGGGGATTGGCCAGGGGGTCCGGCGTGCCCAGGAGGCCGGCGCCGATCAGGGCCAGCATCACGAAAAAGCTGGCCAGGCTCAGCGGCGTCGCAGCGACCCTTGGTAGCCGGCCGAGCGGCCGGACCGCGGCCTCGAGCCTGGCGAAGCCCGAGGTCCCGACCAGGGCGACGAGGACGAAGGAGATTCCGACCACGAGGCTGCCGCCGAAGATGTAGAGGTCTCGGGGCAGCGTCAGTACGATGGCGCTCTCGGAGGTGTGCGCCAGCGCCGCCCCGGGCCGACCGCAGAGCTCGGCGGCGAGAAGCGTCCCGGCCGCGACGGCCGTCCGGTAGTTCCGCTGCGGGGCTTGCTCTGGCACGGAGACCTGGCTGCTGGTTCTCGGTGGCGTGATCCTGTCCAATCCACTGGGCCAGCCTTGTCCTGTCAAGCCGGTGCGCCGCGGCGGTGCGCCGCCCGGCCTTGTGGTGGCGCAGGGATGCGTATAATCCTTCACGACTTTCAACCGGAGGGATCCGATGAAGCGGCGGCGGGCAGCGGCGGCGCGGGCGAAGACGCCGACCGACGACTATGTGCTCGAGGCGCAGGTGGGCCACCTCCTGCGCCGGGCCCACCAGCGGGCCAGCGCGATCTTCGCGGCGCAGTTCGCGGAGCTCCAGCTGACGCCGACCCAGTACGCCGCGCTGGTCAAGATCCACGACGAGGGCGAGGTCTCCCAGAACCACCTGGGCCGCCTCACGGCCATGGACCCGGCGACCATGAAGGGCGTCATCGACCGCCTGGACAAGCGCGGCCTGATCGTCAGCAAGCCCGACCCCAAGGACCGCCGCCGCACCCTCTGGCGCCTGACCGGCGCGGCCGAAGAGCTGCTCGCTCCGGCCGTTGAGGCCGGCCGGTCGGTCACCGAGGAGACCCTGGCGCCGCTCTCGCCCGAGGAGCGCGCGGCCTTTCTCGCCCTCCTCGCCCGGCTGACCTGATTCTTGCCTGGCGTGCAGCTTGGGCCTATCCTGGCTTCGTTCGTGTACATACAAAAAAGCGGACCATGGACCGGGCCTTGAGGGCCCGCGGCCGGACAGGAGGAGACCACGGGCCAGATGACAATTTATCTGCGCCCCAGGACGCTGGATGACGCGCTCGCCGCCCTGGCCGCGCAGCGCCTGACGGTGCTGGCCGGCGGCACCGACTTCTATCCTGCGCGGGTCGGCCGGCCCCTCGACGACGACGTCCTCGACATCACCGGGTTGAAGGATCTTCGCGGTATGCGCGAAGACGGCGATGCCTGGCGCATCGGCGCGCTGACCACTTGGAGCGATCTGCTGCGCGCTCAGCTGCCGCCCTGCTTCGACGGCCTCAAGGCCGCGGCCCGGGAGGTCGGCGGGGTCCAGGTCCAGAACGCCGGCACCCTGGTCGGCAACCTCTGCAACGCCTCGCCGGCCGCCGACGGCATCCCCTGCCTCCTGGCCCTGGACGCCGAGGTCGAGCTGGCCAGCGCCGCCGGCACGCGGCGCCTGCCGCTGGCCGACTTCCTGGTCGGCAACCGCAAGACCCGGCGCGGGCCGGACGAGCTCGTGACCGGCGTGGTCCTGCCCAAGCTCCGGCCCGGCGCCGCCGGCGCCTTCGTCAAGCTGGGTGCGCGCCGCTACCTGGTGATCTCCATCGTCATGATCGCCGTCGTGATCGAGCCCGAGGCCGGCCGGGTCGCCGACGCCAGGGTCGCGATCGGCGCCTGCGCTCCGGTTGCCCGGCGGCTGCCGGCCCTGGAGGCGGCGCTGAAGGGCCGCGCCCTCGATGCCGGGTTGGGCGAGTCCGTGGCGCCGGACCACCTGCGCGGCGCGCTCGCCCCCATCGACGACGTCCGTGCTTCGGCCGACTACCGCCGGGACGCGGCCGAAACCGCGCTGCGCCGCTGCCTCTCGGATCTCGGCGCTGCCTTGGGAGGCTCGGCGTGAAGCTCGAGGCTCCCGGCATCAGCTTCACGGTCAACGGCCACGCCGTCGATGCGCGCTCGCCGGCGCTGACCCGCCTCTCCGTGGTCCTGCGCGAGGAGTTCGGCCTGACCGGGACCAAGGTCGGCTGCGACGCCGGCGACTGCGGCGCCTGCACCGTGCTGCTCGACGGTGCGCAGGTCTGCGCCTGCATGATCGCCCTGGGCCGGGTCGCCGGGTCTGCTGTGACCACGGTCGAGGGCCTGGCAAAGGACGGAGCGCTCTCGCCCCTGCAGGCCGCGTTCCAGCGCCACGGCGCCGCCCAGTGCGGGATCTGCACGCCGGGCATGCTGATGGCGGCGCAGGACCTGTTGACCCGCAATCCCGCACCCTCCGAGGCGGAGGTCCAGGATGCCCTGGGCGGGGTGCTCTGCCGCTGCACCGGCTACCGCAAGATCGTCGAGGCGGTGCTCGACGTCGCCGGCAGCGGCTTCGGCGAGACGCCGGCGGCGGGCGAAGCCGTGGGCGCGCGCCTCGCCAAGGTCGACGGCCTGCAGAAGCTCACCGGCGCCGAGGTCTACGCCGCCGACCGGGCCCCGGCGGATGCGCTCTGGCTCCGCGCGCTCCGCTCGCCCCACGCCCGGGCGCGCTTCTCCGTCGGCGACCTGGGACCGCTGCGCGCCGCGCACCCCGGCCTGGTGGCGGTGCTGACGGCGCGCGACGTGCCGGGCAGCAACGCCTTCGGCATCTATCCGGTCGGCAAGGACCAACCGGTCCTGGCGGCCGAGGAGGTGCGCTTTCGCGGCGAGGCGGTGCTGCTCCTGGTCGGCGACCGGCGGAGCATCGACTCGATCCGCGACGACGAGGTCCCGATCGACTGGCGGCCGCTGGACCCGGTCGAGGGCCTGGAGGCGGCCCTGGCCGAGGGCGCGCCGCTGGTCCAGGCC
The DNA here is from genome assembly GCA_030066685.1 of Kiloniellales bacterium. Lineage (NCBI taxonomy): Bacteria > Pseudomonadati > Pseudomonadota > Alphaproteobacteria > Rhodospirillales > Kiloniellales bacterium. The sequence continues at coordinate 111,321 of JASJBF010000026.1, forward strand.
GATAAGCCGGGCAACCTCCTGACCGAGGGCCTGGTCCGCAGGGGCGACCTTGCGGCCGGCTTCGCCGCGGCCGACTTCGTCGCCGAGGGCGCCTGGGAGACCTCCTTCGTCGAGCACGCCTACATCGAGCCCGAGGCCGGCTGGGCCCGGCGCGAGGGCGACCGCCTGACCGTCGCCGTCACCACCCAGACCCCCTACATGGACCGCGACGAGATCGCCCACATCCTCGGCATAGAAAAGGACCAGGTGCGGCTCATCCCGACCGCCTGCGGCGGCGGTTTCGGCGGCAAGCTCGACGCCTCGGTCCAGCTCCTGCTCGGCCTGGCCGCCTGGACCCTCGACCGGCCGGTCCGCTGCAGCTACAGCCGGCCGGAGAGCCTGGCCTCCACGACCAAGCGCCATCCGGCGAAGATCGCCGCACGCGCCGGCTGCGACGCGGCGGGCCGGCTCACGGCCTTCGAGTTCGACGGCGACTTCGACACCGGCGCCTACGCCTCCTGGGGGCCGACGGTCGCCGACCGCGTCCCGATTCACGCCACCGGCCCCTACACCGTGCCCAACGTCCGCAACCGCAGCCGGGCGGTGCACAGCAACGGGCCGCCTTCGGGCGCCTTCCGCGGCTTCGGCGTCCCGCAGTGCGCCTTCGCGCACGAGGCGCTCTGCGACGAGCTGGCCGAGCGCTGCGGCCTCGATCCCTTGGAGTTCCGCCTGCGCAATGTCCTGCGCGTGGGCGACGCCACCGCGACCGGCCAGGTGCTGGAGGCCAGCGCCGGCCTCGCCGATTGCCTGGAGGCCCTGAAGCCGCGCTGGGCCGTGGCGCGCCGCGCCGCCGAGGCCTTCAACGCCGACGCCGGCGAGCTGCGCCGCGGCGTCGGCCTGGGCTGCATGTGGTACGGCTGCGGCAACACCTCGCTCTCCAATCCCTCGACGATGCGGGTCGGGATCGACCGAGACGGCCGGCTGACGCTCTACAACGGCGCGGTCGACATGGGCCAGGGCGCCAACACGATCATGGTTCAGATCTGCGCCGACGCCCTGGGCGTGGCGGCCGGCCGCTTCGCCTACGTCATGGGCGACACCGACCTGACGCCGGATGCCGGCAAGTCCTCGGCCTCGCGCCAGACCTTCGTCTCCGGCCGCGCCGCCCAGCTCGCCGGCGAGGCGCTGCGCGCCGAGATCCTGCGCCTGGGCAACGTCGGCGACGCCGCCGTCATCGAGCTGGGGCAGGGCGAGATCATCCTGCGCGACGCCGGGGCGGAGCGGCGCATCGACCTGACCGCCCTGACCCCGGACGCGCGCGGCGACGTCCTCAGCGGCGAGGGCCACTTCGATCCCCCGACCCGGCCGCTTGACGCGAACGGCCAGGGCGTGCCCTACGCGACCTACGGCTTCGCCGCCCAGATGGCCGAGGTCGAGGTCGATAGGGAACTCGGGACCGTCAAGGTCCGGCGCATCGTCGCCGCCCACGACGTCGGCCGGGTCATCAACCCGATCCAGGTCGAGGGCCAGATCCACGGCGGGATCGCCCAGGGGCTCGGCATGGCCCTGATGGAGGAGTACATCCCGGGCGTCACCGAGAACCTGCACGACTACCTCATCCCCACTTTCGGCGACCTCCCGCCGATCGAGACCATCCTGATCGAGGACCCGGAGCCCCTCGGCCCCTACGGCGCCAAGGGGATCGGCGAGCCGGCCCTGATCCCGACCGCGCCGGCGATCTTCGGCGCGGTCCATCACGCGACCGGAGTCCGTCTGCGCTTCGCCCCGGCGACCCCGCACCGGGTGCGCGCGGCGATCCTGGCGGCGCGGAAGGAGAAGGGAGGCCGCCATGCCTGACGACGCAGCGAAACCCTCGATCATCACCTGCGACGCCTGTCCGGTGCTCTGCCGGATCCGCCCCGGCCGCAGCGGTGCCTGCGACCGTTACGGCAACGTCGACGGCAAGCTGACCCGCCTCGACCCCTTCGTGGTCACCCAGCGGATCGCCGAGGGCGAGGGCGCCCTGGTGCCCTTCGGCGGCAAGGACTGGGACGGCGCCCTGGTCTCCGGCGCGCCGACCTTCGTCACCGGCATCGGCTCGGGCACGACCTATCCGGACTACAAGCCGGCGCCCTTCATCGTCGCCAGCGCGTACGAGGGCGTCGACATGGTGACCGTGGTCTCGGAAGGGATCTTCAGCTACTGCGGCCTCAAGGTGAAGATCGACACCGACCGCTTCCTGGGCCCGGAGACCGCGGCGGTGCGGGCCGCAGGCGAGCAGGTCGGTCACGTCACGACGGCCGAGTACGGCTCGCAGATGCTCTCGCTGGGCGGGGTGCGCCACCTGACCGGCGGCTCCAAGAAGGAGGGCACGGTCACCTGCGACATGATGCTGAAGCTCTGCAGCGGCGAGGCGGTGGAGCTGGCCATCGACGGCGGCGCCGGGATGACTCTCCAGGCGGGCGCGCCGCCGGTGATCAACGGCGTGCATGAGGAGCGCATGCGGGTCGGCTGCGGCTCCGCGACCATCGGCATCTTCGCCCGGCAGTGGCAGGACCATGCCGACGAGGTCATCGTGGTCGACGATCATATCACCGGGGTCCTGACCGAGCACCAGGCCGGCCGCTTCCTCGAAATGAAGCCTTCGGGGATCCGGGTGCGCGGCCGCAGGTCGACGCCGGGCCGCTACTTCCAGGTCGCCGAGCCCGGCACCGGCTGGGGCGGCACCGACATCACCGAGCCGCTGTCGATCATCGAGAAGATCGATCCCAAGACCGCCTGGCCCGGCCTGCGCCTGCTGATGGTCAGCACCACCGGCGAGGACGCCGCCTTCTTCGTCCTCGATGAGAAGCTGGTCCCGGTCCCGGCGCCCATGCCGGCGCCCCTTCAGGTCGTGGTCGAGCGGATCGGCGAGAACTGCGAGCCGGCCCTGGCCACCGTGCTCTTCATGGCCGGCGCCGGCGGCAGCCTGCGCGCCGGGGTGACCGAGAACCCGGTCCGCCTGACCCGCTCGGTCAAGCAGGCCCTGACCCGGGTCACCACCGGCGGGGCGCCGGTCTACGTCTGGCCGGGCGGCGGCATCACCTTCATGGTCGACGTCACCACCCTGCCGGACAAGGCCTTCGGCTACGTGCCGACGCCGGCCCTCGTCGCGCCCATCGAGTTCACCCTGCGGCTCGAGGACTACGCCGCCATGGGCGGCCACCTCGACGCCGTCCGCCGCCTCGAGGAGGTCGCCGCCGAACCCGGGCGCGACGGCCGCCTCAAGACCCTGCGCTGGCACGAACGGGCGCCCTGGCCGGGGGCGCCGCTCACCGGAGAGGAGGACCAGACGTGAGCAGATTCGGCGTTCCCCCCTGCATGTCCGTGCTGCCGGACGGCCGCCGCCGCCACCTCCAGCACGGCCCGATCGACATCATCCTCGAGGCCTTCGGCCCGGCGGCGGAGCGGACCCGGGCCTACGACCAGGCCTGGCAGCGCTTCCACGCGCTGCTCGACGAGCTGGTCGCGGAGCTGCCGCTGCTGCGCCGCCCCGTCGATGGCGGGGACGCTGGGCTGCGCGGCCCGGTGGCGCGGCGCATGTACGCGGTCAGCCGGCCCCACGCCGCGGTCTTCGTAACCCCCATGGCCGCGGTCGCCGGCGCCGTGGCCGACGCCGTCCTCGCGGCGATGGTCGAGGGGCGGCGGCTGGAGCGGGCCTACGTCAACGACGGCGGCGACATCGCCCTCTACCTGGCGCCCGGCCAGAGCTTCACCACCGGCATCGTGACCCTGGGCGAGACCCCGGCCCTGGACGGCGCCTCGCGCATCGCCGCCGAGAGCCCGGTCCGCGGCATCGCGACCAGCGGCTGGCGCGGCCGCAGCTTCTCCCTCGGCATCGCCGACTCGGTCACGGTCCTGGCCGAGAGCGCGGCCGCCGCCGACGTCGCCGCGACCCTGATCGCCAACGCGGTCGACGTCGCCGACCCGGCGGTCCTGCGCGTCCCCGCGCGCGAGCTCTCGCCGGACAACGAGCTCGGCGCGCGCCCGGTCACGGTCGAGGTCGGGCCGCTGTCGCCGGTCCAGGTCGAGCGCGCCCTGGACGCCGGTGCCGCCGTGGCCAGGGACATGGCGGCGCGTGGCCTCATCGTCCAGGCGCTGCTGAGCCTGCAGGGCCGCTCCCGCATGGCCGGTGCGCCCCAGCACGTCGCGGCCTGAGCGTGACGTGATCGCGGCATGACCGGGGCGCGCAAGGTCATCGGGGTCGATGTCGGCGGGACCTTCACCGACCTGATCCTGATGGACGAGGCCGGCGCCGGCCTGCGCGTCGCCAAGGTGCCTTCGACCCCGGAGAACCAGGCCCGGGGCGTGCTCGCCGCGATCGCCGAGACCGGCGTGCCGCTCGACCAGGTGGGGACCATCGTCCACGGCACCACGGCCACCACCAACGCCATGCTGGAGCGCAAGTTCGCGACCGCCGGCCTGATCACCACCCGGGGCTTCCGCGACGTGCTGGAGCTGGGCCGCCGCACCCGGCCCAAGCCCTACGGCCTCAAGGGCTGGTTCGAGCCGCTGATCCCGCGCGAGCGGCGCCTGGAGGTGACCGAGCGCCTCGACGCCGAGGGCGAGGTGCTCGAGCCGCTCGACGAGGCCGGAGTCCGCGCCGCCGCTGAGGCCCTGCGCGCGGCCGGCTGCGATTCCCTGGTCATCCACTTCCTGCACAGCTACGTGAACCCGGCCCACGAGCACCGCGCCGCCGCGATCGCCGCCGAGGTCTGGCCGAACCGCCACATCACCACCGGCCACGCCATCCTCTCCGAGTACCGCGAGTACGAGCGCGGCGTGACCGCGGCGGTCAACGCCTGCGTGCAGCCGGTGCTCGACCGCTACCTCACCCGCCTGCGCGAGGGCCTGGCCGAGCGCGGCTATCCCCGCGACCTGCTGGTCATGCAGGGCAACGGCGGCACGGTCTCCTCGGGCATCGTCGCCGAGGCCGCAGTCAAGACCGTGATGTCGGGGCCGGCCTCGGGGGTCATGGCCGCGGCCTACACCGCCAAGGCCGCCGGCATCGACGACGTCATCACCTACGACATGGGCGGCACCTCCTGCGACGTCGGCCTGATCCGCGGCGGCGTGCCGGCGGTCAGCTCCGAGCTGGAGCTGGAGTACGCCATGCCGATCCACGTCCCCATGGTCGACGTCCACACCATCGGCGCCGGCGGCGGCTCGCTCGCCCGGGTCGACGAGGCCGGGATCCTCCAGGTCGGGCCGGAGAGCGCCGGCGCCGACCCGGGGCCGATCTGCTACGGCCGTGGCGGCCGGCGCCCGACCATCACCGACGCCAACCTGCTGCTCGGCCGGCTCAACCCCGAGGCCCTGCTCGCGGTCGAGAACCCGGTGTCGCTGGACGACCTGCGCGCCGTGTTCCAGCAGGACCTCGGCGAGCCGCTCGGCCTCGACGCCGAGGGAACCGCGGCGGCGGTGCTGCGCATCGCCAACGACCGCATGGCCGGCGCCCTGCGCCTGGTGTCGCTGGCCCGCGGCCAGGACCCGCGCGACTTCGCGCTCTTCGCCTTCGGCGGCGCCGGCCCGCTGCACGCCTCGGCCCTGGCCCGCGAGCTCGGCATCCCCCGAGTCCTGGTGCCGGCGCGCCCGGGGATCACCAACGCGCTGGGCTGCCTCGCCGCCGACCTGCGCCACGACTACGTCAACACGGTCAACCTGCCGGTGCCCGATCTCGACATGACGACGGTGCGCGGGATCCTGGAGGCGCAGATCGCCGAGGGCGAGGCGACCATCGCCCGCGAGGGCGTCGAGATCGACGGCCTCACCGTCCTGCACGGCGCCGACATGCAGTTCCAGGGCCAGAGCCACATCCTGACCGTCCCGCTGCCCGGGGTCGCGGCCACCCGCGAGGACCTGCAGCAGGCCTTCGAGGCCGCCTACTGGACCCGCTTCGAGGTCGAGCTGCCGGAGATCCGCGCCGTGCTGGTCAACCTCAACACCGCGGTCATCGGCCGCCGCAAGGGCGTGCCCCTGGAGGCCCTCGCCGACTCCGGGGCCGAAGCCGGGCCCGGCACCCGCCGCGTGTGGTTTCCCGAAGGCTGGCGAGAGACGCCGATCCACCGCCGCGGCGCCCTGCCGCCCGGCACGACCCTCGAGGGCCCGGCCATCGTCGAGCAGCTCGACAGCACCACCGTCGTCGAGCCCGGCGACCGTGTTACGGTCGATCCACTGGGCAACCTGATCATCGACGTTGCGGGGCGCGCCGCATGACCCGGACGCTGTTACCCACCTGCAAACTTCCGGGAGTCACCCCCACCCAACCCTCCCCCAACAAAGGGGCGGACTTAAATGGGCGGTGGCCACGATGTTCTCCCTCCCCCTCGATGGGGGAGGGCCGGGGAGGGGGTGATACGCCGATATGAGCAAGCCAGCACGCGACCCCGTGACCCTCGACCCCGTCACCCTGGCCGTGATCCAGAACGGCCTGACCCAGGTCTGCAACGAGATGGACCTGGCCTTCGTGCGCGCCGCCTTCAGCCCGGTCATCTCGGAGGCCCTGGACCGCTCCGACGGCATCTACCACCGCGAGACCGGCGCCCTCATCGCCCAGGGCGAGCTCGGCCTGCCGGTCTTCGTCGGCACCATGCAGTTCGGCACCCAGGAGGTGATCCGCCGCGCCAAGGACCTGCGCCCCGGCGACCTCTACATCGTCAACGACCCCTACCTCGGCGGCACGCACCTGATGGACGTGCGCTTCGTGAAGCCCTTCTTCTATCGGGGCGAGCTCTTCTCCTGGCTGGCCAACACCGGCCACTGGCCCGACACCGGCGGCGCGGTGCCCGGCGGCTTCTCGGCCAATGCGACCGAGGTCGAGCAGGAGGGCCTGCGCCTGCCGCCGGTCAAGCTCTTCAAGGCAGGGGTGATGGACGAGGAGATCCTCTCGATCATCCTTTCCAACATTCGCATCGCCGACCAGCGCATCGGCGACATCAAGGCCCAGGCCGCCGCGCTGACCGTCGGCGAGCGCCGCCTGACTGCGCTGCTCGACCGCTACGGCCGCGACACGGTGGAGGCCGCCATGGCCGAACTGGAGGCCCGCGCCGAGCAGCAGATGCGCGCCAAGATCGCGCTCATCCCCGACGGCGTCTACCGGGGCGAGGCCTTCGTCGATTCCGACGGCGTGGTCGACGCGCCCCTGCGCATCGCCATGACCATCACGAAAGAGGACTCGACGCTCACCTTCGACATGGCCGGCTCCTCGCCGCCCTGCCGCGGGCCGATGAACAGCGTCATCGCCACCACCCGCTCCTCGATCTACCTGGCGATGAAGCACATCTTCCCCGAGGTGCCGATCAACGCGGGCACCTTCGCCCCGCTGCAGATCGTCGATCCTGTGGGCACCTTCCTCTACGCCGAATACCCGCGCCCGGTCTCGGGCTGCGCGGCCGAGGTCAGCCAGCGCATCGCCGAGGCGGTCTTCGCCGCCCTGACCCCGGCGATCCCCGAGCTGCTCTTCGCCGCCCCGGCCGGCACCAGCGGCAACTTCGCGGTCGGCGGCCAGGACCCGGCGACCGGCCGCGGCTACGTGATGTATCTCATCTCCGGCGGCGGCTACGGCGGCAGCCGCGACGGCGACGGCATCTCCAACGGCTGCTCGACCATCGGCATCTCCAAGACCACGCCGATCGAGATCATCGAGCAGCGTTATCCGGTCCTGGTCGAGCACTATGCCCTGCACGAGGGCTCCGGCGGCGCGGGGCGGCAGCGCGGCGGCATGGGCGTCGCCTACAAGGTCCGCCTGCGCCGCGGTACGGCGCGCGCCTCCTTCGTCATGGACCACGGCCGCACGGGGCCACTCGGCGCCCTGGGTGGCGCCGACGGCGGCGTCAACCAGGTGATTGTCGAGCGCGACGGCGCCGCCTATCACCCCCCGCACCGCTCCAAGGACCAGGACATCCTGATCGCCGCCGGCGACACCATCACCGTCCGCACCCCCGGCGGCGGCGGCTACGGCGATCCGCTTCAGCGCGACCCGACGCGCGTCGCCCGCGACGTGGCGAGGGGGTACTACACGGCCGAAGAGGCCGCCACGCGCTTCGGCGTGGTCCTGGACCCGGAGACGCTGGCTGTGGACGAGGCGGCGACCGCGGAACGGCGAAAGACGATGTGAGGAAGACCCGCCGCCGTCACCGCCTCCCCGTTGTCACTGTCTCACCGCTGTCATGCCCGGAGTTGATCCGGGCATCCATCGGGCCGTTCACACGATGGTCGACAGGGTATCGCGCGATCGTAGCGCAACCTCAGGCGCGGCCTGCGCAGAGGCCAATTACGCATCGGATGACTGTCGCTGCAGCTTCCGGCGAAGATCGCCGACAAGGTCCCAGCGACCGTCGTCGCCAAGGAAACCGACAAGGAGCTCCAGCAAGTCGGCCGCCTGCCGGTCGTCGATCCGGCTGACATCCCAGCCTGTCCGGCCGAGGTCACAGCCTTGTCGGCCGTACCGAGCAGCAAGACGAGATCCCGCTGCCGCGCCCGCTCCAGGATCTTCTCCGGCCCCCGGCGGCTTCCGTCAGGATCGCGAAGCTGATGGCTCGACCTCAACCCTTTCTTTCAGGCTTCTTGCCATTGTATGGCAGGTGTTCCGAGGGGATGAAGGACATGGCGAAACGCACACCCTTTCACGAGATTCTGGCTGTGGAGGCAAAGGCGCGTGGCTACAAGCGCTGCGGTTCGGCCTGGGCCAAGGACTACGGCGATCTGGTCGCGCACGTCCACATCGATCGATCTGCGAAGGTGAGGCACCACTACAGCTGCTGGATCAGCCTCTTCATCAAGGTGGAGGGCGTCCCGCCCGAGTACACGCAGCTGATAGAAGAGCTGAAGCTGGCCCCAGGGTCCCTCCACATCTACATACCGCCGAAAAGGTCTCCGGATCGGACGAGCCATCTCCTGAAACTCGTCAACAAGCCGCAGATCGGTCCGTCGAAGGACGGTGAGTCTCCTTCATCCCTGACAGAAGAAGAACGGAAGACAGAGGAAACGATCCGCAAGGTTTTCACCCTCTATCCGGACTCGGAACCCGACGCCAAGCAACTGGAACAAGTTCGCCGACTGATGATCGAATGGGGTTTCGACAAACTCGCCCTCTGCAAGTCGAGGGCAGAACTGGCCGAGCGATTCACCGCAGGCGCGCCGCCCTTTGGGGTGTTCTTTGACTACGCGAAGGCGTACCTGACATAGGGCGCAGCGTCTGCTCGCCGCTGGCCCGCGACCCATTGCCCGCCGCGCCACCTCAGTCCCATGTCCGCCACGGGATCTGGAAGATGCGCGCACCGTACTTCGCCAGCTGGCCAGGCGCGGTTCCCTGCTGGAGGGACTGGCCCAGGTGGCGTTGGAACGCGTCCCCGTCCAAAGGGCGCTTGCGCAGGCGATCGGTGACCATGGCGCGGTGCAGGACGCGCCCGCCCAGGACCGGGTCCGCCGTCGCCAGGTCTCGCGAAAAGCCTCTTGACCCGTCCCCTGTGGCCGCCCCTACAAGAAAGGGTCAGACCGACAGGGAGGCGATCCATGAGCTCTGCCGCCGAGTTCCTCACGCCCGCCGAGGCCGCCAAGCGGCTCGGCGTCTCGGCCAAGGCCCTTCGGGTCTACGAGCAGCGCGGGCTGATCCGCCCGACCCGCAGCGCGGCCGGCTGGCGCGCCTATGGTCCGGAGGAGATGAGGCGCGCGGCCGGGATCGTCGCCTTGCGGTCGCTCGGCTTCGGCCTGGCGCAGATCGCGCGGGTGCTGGATGCGGATCCCCGGGGCCTGGAGCAGGCCCTCGCCGGCCATGAGGCTGCGCTCGAAGGCCGGCTGCGCGAGATCTCCGCCACCCTGGACCGGGTGCGCAGCCTGCGCGACGACCTCGCCGGTGGCCGCGCGCCGGCGGGCAGAGAGCTGGCGGGCCTGGGCGCGCCGGCCAAGGCGCCGGTCGTCGCCTTCGACCTGCCCTGGCCCTGGGGCGGGGAAGCCTTCGAGCTGCGCGAGCTCCGCGCGCTGACCTTCATCGTCGGCCCGCTCTTCAGCGGCAAGACACGGCTCGCGCGGTGCCTCGCCGAGCGGCTGCCCGACGCGGCCTTCCTCGGCCTGGAGCGGTTGGACGACGGCGGCGCGGCGGCGCGCCTGGCGGCCGATCCGGCGCTGGGATCGCGGGTCGAGCGGGCGCTGGCCCGGCTGGTCGTGGCGGGCGCGACCCGCTCCGACGCCCTCGTCGCCCTTCTCGCCGGGCTCGAAGCCGAGGGGCCGGCCGCCCTGGTCGTCGACATGGTCGAGCAGGGGCTCGACGCGGCCACGCAGCGCGCCGTGATTGCCCGCCTGCGCCGCCGCGGGCCGCGGGCCAGGCCGCTGTTCCTGATGACCCGGTCCTGCGCGATCCTCGACCCAGCGGCCCTTGGCGACGACGAGGCGATCATCTTCTGCCCGGCGAATCACGGTCCGCCGCTTTGCGTCGAGCCCTACCCCGGCGCCCCGGGTTACGAGGCCGTCGCCACCTGCCTCGCCTCGCCCGAAGTGCGGGCGCGGACGGAGGGGGTCATCGCCTGCCGGCCGGCGGCGGCGTGACGGGCCGCTAGAGCGGGATGGTTTGAAGTCGATTGGACTTCAAATCTGAATCCCGCTCTATTTCAGCAGGTTAGAGCACGATGATATGAGGTTGGTTCAACCTCATATCATCGTGCTCTAGCGCACCTCCCGGTCGGACGCGACTCGTTTGGCCGGATGCAAGGCCCTACAGCTTGCGGAATTCCTCGGCCAGCCAGTCGAAGACCAGGCGGACCCGGCGGCTGGTCTTGAGGTCCCGGTGCGACACCAGCCAGAGCGCGAAGCTGAAGGTTTCGAGCCAGGGCGCGACGCGGCGGACGAGGGGCTCGGCGTCGCCGACCCGGGTATTCATGGCGCCGATCCCGATGCCCTGCTTGGCCAGCTCCCACAGAACGAGGTGATTGCCGCAGATGACCGGGAAGTTGCGCGCGCTCAGGTTCAGGCCCTGCGCGTTGAGCCATGCCAGGTAGGCCTCGTTCTCGTCGAAGCCCAGGAACTCGGCGTCGGCGAAGTCCTCCGGCGTTCGTGGATCGCCGAGCCGCGCGAGATAGCCCTCCGAGGCGTAGAGGCGCGCGGTCTCGTCGCTCAGCTTGCGGGCGATGAGCTCCGGGTCGGAAGGCCGCACGCTGCGAATCGCGATGTCGGCCTCCCGGCGGCGCAGGTCGCGCAGGCTGTTCGAGGCGACGACCTCGACCTGGATCCCGGGCTCGGCGCGGCGCAGCCCGGCGACGATCGGGGGCAGGACGAAGGCCGACTCGACCTCGGTCGCGGTGATGCAGACGCTGCCCTCGATCGACTGCGACTGTCCCGAGGCGGTGAGGGAGACCCGGCTCGCCGCCTCGCCCATGTTGCGGACGTGCTCGACCAGCTCCAGGCCGCTGGGCGTCAGCTCCAGTCCCCGCCCGATGCGCTCGAAGAGGGCGACGCCGAGCTCCTCTTCGAGCGCGCTGACCTGGCGGCCGAGCGTCGGCTGCGTCATCCCCAGGGCGCGGGCCGCAGCCGAAAGGGAGCCCTCCTCGGCGGTGACCAGGAAGGCCCGCGCCCGGTTCCAGTCGAACTTCACGGAACGCCAATCCATGCGTCTACGCATATCAAACAGACGGATTTCGTCAATTCCCCTTCTAGGCTTGCAGAGATACATCCCTCCCGCACAGACTTCTGCCGGCGCCTCGCCCATCTCGGCCGGACCGGCGGAAACCTCAGTTCTCAACACGGCCATCGAAAAGGCAGAGCCATGACCGCAGCCGAACAGACGACATGCACCCCGGATCCGACCGCCCGGTTCTGGGACCGGATCGCCGAGCGCTATGCGCGCAAGCCCGTCGCGGACGAGGCGGCCTACCAGGAGAAGCTGCGGATCACCCGGGACTACCTGCGCCCGGACATGGCGGTCCTGGAGTTCGGCTGCGGGACCGGATCGACCGCGCTCGCCCACGCGCCCTACGTCAGGCAGATCCTGGCGACCGACATCTCGGCGAAGATGATCGAGATCGCCGAAGCAAAGGCGCGGGCCGCCGGGGCGGGCAACGTTGCGTTCCGGCGCGTCGGCATCGGCGAACTCAGCGTGCCCGACGGCAGCTACGACGTCGTGCTCGGCCTGAGCATCCTGCATCTGCTCGCGGACCGGGATGCCGCGATCTCGAAGGTCTACCGGATGCTCAAGCCCGGCGGCGTCTTCGTCTCCAGCACCGCCTGCCTGGGCGATTTCCTGCCGATCTTCAGGTATATCGGGCCGCTCGGCCGGGCTCTCGGGCTGCTGCCCCTATTGAGCGTCTTCACCGTGAAGGAGCTGGAGGCCAGCCTGACCGGGGCCGGCTTCGAGATCGAGCGGCAGTGGCAGCCCGGCAGGCGCAAGGGCATGTTCATAGTGGCCCGAAAGCCCGGCTGACCGCGGCCCTGTCGCCGGACCGCAGGAAAAAAGTCGGGCGCGGCGCGCCCGTAGACCTCCCCGAACACGGACCTTGCACCTCATGAACGCGCACGACGCTCGGCCCGCGGGGCCGGCCAGAGACGGCATGATCCCGGTCTTCGCGCAGTCGATCGGATCCTGGCGCCTGACGCTGCAGCGCCAGCTGCTCGGCCCGGCCGAGCTCGCCGCCAGGTACGACCGCGCCGCCGCCGGCTGGGGCCGGACGATCGACCGGCTCGGCTATCCGCCGGTCTACCAGGGCCTGCTCCGGGCGGCGCTGGCGCGCGGGGCCCCGGGGCGGCGGATCCGCGCGCTCGACTGCGGGACGGGGACCGGCGCCCTGTCCTGCGCGCTCGCCGCGGTCGCTGGCGCCCCGCTGCAGCTGGACGCGCTCGACATCTCCCTGCGGATGCTCGACCGGGCCGGCGAGCGCTTTCGCGAGCGCGGCCTACGGGCGGCGCTCCACCTGGGCGATGCCCAGGCCCTGCATTTCGACGACGCGACCTTCGACATCGTCATGGCCGGGCACGTCCTGGAACACCTGTCCGATCCCGGCCGCGCCCTCGCCGAGATGGTCCGGGTGGTTCGGCCCGGCGGTCTTGTCGTCGTCTTCCTGACCCGGCGCACGCTTCTGGGCCTTTACGTCCACCTGCGCTGGCGGACGCACATGGTCTCCGAGTCCGACGCCGTCGCCTGGCTCCGCCGCGCCGGCCTGGAGCAGGTCCGGCCGCTGGCGTCCGGCCGAGACGGCCTCTTTCGCAAGCTCAGCATCGCCTGCATCGGAACCAAGCCGGCCTAAGCCGAGATCGCTCCCCGGCCGGCCGCGGCCGGGGACTCTTGCTGACAATAGGAATATTGGCGTAGGCTTGCCCCCGGCCGAGAGGGGTAGAGACCGGTTTGACCAGCCAGTCGATGACGCGCGCGCCAGACGCCGACCTTTCCGAGCAGGCCTTTCGGTTCGTCATCCTGGTCGGCCTGACGCCGGCCATCATGACCAGCCTGATCGCGCCGCGCTTCTGGATCGAGCAGTTCGCGCTCTGCCTGGGCAGCTGCCGGCCGGAACGGCTCATCGAGCCCCTCGTCGCGGGTTTCCCGCTCTACACCGCGATCGCGTTCCTGGCCCTCGCGCTGGGCCTCGCCCTCGCCCTGCGCCGGCTTATGCGCTGGCGCACGCTCCTGCTGGCGCCGCTGCTGCTTTTCGTCCTGCGGGGCCCGCTGGACATCGCGCTGGACGGTGTCCTGTCGGCACTGCTCGAACCGGGCCGCTACTTCTTCGGCGAGTGGCTCTACAACGTCTCGACCTCCGTCGTCTTCGTCTGCCTGGCGCTCTCGCCGCGGCGCGTCATCCGCACGCCGGTCTTCGCGGCCTTCGTCGGCTTCCTGGTGCTGGCGATGCTCGTCGAGCCGCATTTCGGCGCGGGCGAGTGGCTCTTCTTCCTCGCCAGCTTCGCCGTCGCGCGGATCGTCGTGGGCTTCGTCCGCGAGAACTGGGCGCTCTTCGCGCGGATCGGCATGGGGCGCACGGCGGTGCTGCTGGGCAGGTCGCTGGTGCTGATGATACCGATCCTGGTGCTGATCGGCTTCGGCGAGCTGCTCCGGCAGAAGCTGGACTCGGCGGTCTCCGCTGCCGCCTACGACAACCGCCCGCTCTGCGCCTATCGGGAGCGGCTGCCGCGTCCAAGCGGCCCGCAGCCCGACGTGGCGGACCCCGGGATCCCGCTCATCCAGTGCAAGCTCGGGCCACTGGAAGGCGAGGCCGAGGCGGCCAGGAAGCTGAAGATCCACCACAAGAAGCTCGCGGCGGCCGACTCCTGCCTCCGCTACCACCGCGAAAACGGTGCTGTGACGCCCGCGCCCGAACTGGAACGCGATCTCTGCTACTACACCGAATACCTCTACGCCGGCCGGGCGGAGGCCATCGACAAGGCCTTGCTGAAGCACACCAACGGCACTGCAAAGACCGCCGACCAGATTCGCAGTGACGCCGAGGCCGCGGTCGAGACCGCCCTGCCCGACGTCAGGATCTACAACCCCAAGGTCCGCTGCACGGATTTCCCCTGGCTGCCCTGCGAGCTTAAGCAGGGTGTCCTCTACATCACCGAGGGCGCGGTCAACGGCGCCATCGGCCGCGCCCGGGGCTCGGTCGTCGACGCCGTCAACGACGTGGTCGGGGAGGCCGAGGAGCTCGATGCAGAGATCACGGAGGCGCTGAGGCAGCGGGTCGAGGACACGACCGAGCAGCTACGCCTGGCGACCCGGGCGGCGCTCGCCAACGGCTTCGATCTGGTCGGCGTCTTCGATCGAGTCCTGCTTGTGCTGCTGGTGCTCGCCTTCCTGAAGAGCCTGCTCTTCATCTTCGCCCGGGTCGTCTTCACCTCGGTCGATCCCAACGCGGTGATCGAGTTCGCCGAGCCCGGGAGCGAGATGCCCCGCGGCCGCATCGTGGTCCACGGCAAGCGCTACACCCTGGAGGGCGAGCAGCGCGTCTTCTACGCCCGGCAGGCGCAGGTCGAGGGCATCGCGCCCAGCATCGCCCTGCCGCGGCCCTTCGCCTGCGTGCTCAACCGCCTCGCCTCGGGGGTCTACCTGATGAACCGGGCCGACCCGGCGCGCGCGCCCGAGGGTCGTATCGTCTTCAAGACCGGCGACGTCCGCCAGTTCGTCGAATGGGACCTCGCGGCGGGCGAGGAGGTGATCTTCCACTTCAAGGATTTCATCGCCGCCGATAAGAGCGTCGGCTTCTCGACCCTTGTCAGCTTCAAGATCCCGACCCTGCTGATGGGCCGCTTTCTCTACCGGGTGGCGCGGGGCCCCGGCCGGCTGATCCTGCGCACCGACGGCGCCGCCGAGACCGTGGACGAGGCCGATGCGACCCTGTCAAAGCCGGTGCACCGGGTCGTCGCCTGGCATCGGGCCGCGCGCTTCAAGCTGGAAGCCGAGCAGAGTTTTGCCGACATCTACCTGAGCGGCGTCCACGTCAAGATGAGCCCGGGCGACATGGTGGTCTTCGTCGCCGAGGCCGGTGACCGCCGCCGCGTCGGCACCGGCGCGGTGCGCTTCCTCAAGAACTTTATCCTGCCGGTCTGAGCCGCCCGGCCCGCCGGCCGCCCCTGGCGACGGCGCCCGCGCGAAAACCCTACTGCGCGGTCGCTTCGATGCGCCCGGTCCTCAGTTCGATCCTCAGCTTCACGGGCTTGTCTTCCCAAAGCGCCCGGGCCTCGCAGATTCGCCCGCCGCAGGTGGTGTTCTCGACCCCGGTGTAGCCCACTTCCTGCAGCGCCGCCGCGACCTTCGTCGCGTGCTGCGCCGCGTTGGTGCCTTCCAGGATCGATTTCATCTGGCTTGGCGGATCTGCGGCCATCGCCGCCGCACTCCCGCCGATCGTCAGAGCCATGCAGAACACCGCTAAACGCGTCATCGCTTCTCTCCTTCCCAAAGCTGTCATCTGCCCCGAGACCCGGCCTCGGCAAATCGCCCGTGTCGACTTCACGGCGACGGACACGAAGGCGCCGAAGTGCAGCACCCGGAACCGGTGAATTGCGACGTACTCTTGCGATACGGTGGGGTCGTCTTCTCCAGATCACCCTCAGACCCTTCGTGACCCTGCTTTCGGCAGCGCCGGTCCGCGCCTTGCGCTCGACACGGAATCTCACGGAGCGGGCCGCGCCCGAGTTTTGCCGCTCCGACCGCCGGCGATTATGATGTCTTGGGCCGCATAGCCGTGACACTGGGATCGGGAGGCATTCATGAAGCACCGGGAAGTCGGGCAGCTGATCACGAGGAAGGACCTGGTCTGTCTCACGGGTGGCGCGACGGTTCGAGAAGCCTGTCGGCTCATGGCCGAGCAGCGGGTCGGCGCGGTCCTGATCTTGGAGGGATCTACCCTTCAAGGGATCTTTACCGAGCGCGACGCGCTGAACCGCGTGCTGGCCGCGGCGCGCGATCCGGACACCACGCGCCTCTTCGAAGTGATGACGGAGAAGCTGGTCACCTTGGGGCCGAATGCCGCGGCCGTGGACGCCTTGCGGCTCATGAGCGAAATCGGCTTTCGCCATCTGCCGGTGGTCGAAGACGACCACATCTACGGCATCATCTCCCTACGCGATTTCATCGGCGCCGAGTTCCAGCAGGCCTGACGACCATATGGCGGGGAAGGGGTGCCAAGCAGTGGATCGGCGTGGCCGTGACCGATACTTCGCCTGCAGGAACTGAGTCGGACATCCCCGCCCAGGCCTCCGTCGTCGTGATCGGCGGCGGCGTCATGGGCTGCTCGACGCTCTACCACCTGGCCAAGCAGGGCGTGAGCGACGCCATCCTGCTCGAGCGCAACCGGCTCACCTCGGGCACGACTTGGCATTCCGCGGCGCAGGTCCGCGCCCTGCGCTCGACCCGCAACCTCACCGAGCTGATCCGCTATTCGATCGCGCTCTATCGCCGGCTCGAGGAGGAAACCGGACAGGCGACCGGCTGGATCAACGCGGGCTCGATCTCCATCGCGACGACCCCGGACCGACTCACGCACATTCGCCGCCAGGCGGCTTTGTCCCGCCTCTACGGCCTGCGCGCCGAGGTCATCGGCGCCGGCGAGGCCAAGGAGCGCTGGCCGCTGATGAACGCGGCGGACGTGATCGGCGCCGTCTGGTCGCCCGAGGACGGGCGGGTCAGCCCCTCGGACCTCTGCGCGGCGCTGGTCAAGGGCGCCAGAGCCGCGGGCGCGCGGATCTTCGAGAACACGCCGGTTACCGGGATCGTTACCAGGGGCGGGCGGATTGCCGCGGTCGAGACCGCCGGCGGCCGCATCGGCTGCGATGCCGTCGCCCTCTGCGCGGGCTTGTGGAGCCGCAAGGTCGCCGCCCTGGCCGGGGCGCAGGTGCCGCTCTGGCCCTGCGAGCACTTCTACCTCCTGACCCGGCCGGTCGAGGGGATCGAGGGCAATCTGCCGACGCTCTCGGACCACGACAGCCATCTCTACCTCCGCGACGACTCCGGCGGCCTTCTGGTCGGCTGCTTCGAGCCCCTGGGCAAGGCCATCGACCCGGACAGCCTGGGCGAGGACTTTTCCTTTCAGCTGCTGCCCGAGGACTGGGATCACTTCGAGCCGATGATGGTCAAGGCGCTGCACCGGCTGCCGGCGCTCGAAGACGCAGGGGTGCGGATGCTGCTCAACGGGCCGGAGAGCTTCACCCCGGACGGCAGCTTCCTCCTGGGCGAGACGGCGGAGACCGCCGGGCTCTTTCTCGGCTGCGGCATGAACTCGGTGGGCGTGGCCACCGGTGGCGGCGCCGGCATGGCCCTGGCCCAGGCCATCGCGACGGGACACTTGCCCTTCGACCTGCAGGAAGCCGATCCCATGCGCTTTCCCGCCTGCTTCGACTCGGCGGAGGTCCTGGCCGCCCGCGTGCCGGAGGTGCTGGGCAAGCACTACGAGATCGCCTATCCGCACCGCCAGTGGTCGAGCGCGCGCGGTCTGCGCCGGACGCCGCTGCACGCGCGCTGGTGCGAAGAAGACGCCTACTTCGGACAGGTCGCCGGCTTCGAGCGCCCCCTTGTCTTCGGATCCCCGACGGCGCCGAAGCCGAGCTTCGGCCGGCCGGACTGCTTCGAACAGGTCGGCGCGGAGGTGGCGCAGGCCCACCGGCGCGCCGCGGTCTTCGATCAGTCGACTCTCGGCAAGATCGCCGTGCGCGGCCCGGACGCCGAGAGCTTTCTCGATCGAGTCTGCAGCAACCGGATGGACCGGGCGCCGTGCCGCCTGGCCTACACCTTGATGCTAAACCCGCGCGGCGGGATCGAAAGCGACATGACCGTGCAGCGCCTGTCCGAAGAGTGTTACCGGCTCTTCGTCGGGACCGCGGCGCTGAAGCGGAACCTCGCCTGGCTGAATCGGCACCTGGGAAAGGGCGAGCGGGTCGAGATCGCCGACGAGACGGAGGCCTTCGCGGTCCTCGCCCTGATGGGCCCCGACGCCTCCCGGATCGTGGCGGATTTGGGCGCCGGCGCGCTGAACGCCCTTGGATACTTCCGGCACGGCGTCGCCGAAGTTGCCGGCGTCGCCGTCCGCGCCGCGCGCCTTTCCTATGTCGGGGAGGCGGGCTGGGAGTTGACCTGCGCGGCCGCGGCGGCGGACAGGCTCTATCAAGCCTTGCGGGCCGCGGGCGCCAAGCCGGCCGGCGCCCTCGCGCAAACCTCCATGCGGATCGAAAAGCGCTTCCCCGCCTTCGGTCCCGATCTCGACAGCGATCTCTCGCCGGACGAGGCCGGCCTCGGCTTCGCGCTGGCGATGCAGACGGACTTCATCGGCCGGGCCGCGGTGGAAGCACAGCGGCGAAATCCGCCCGGCCGGCGGCTGGTCAGCGTCCTGCTCGACGATCCGGCGGCCGTGCCCTTGGGCAACGAGCCGGTCATCCGCGACGGCGCCATCATCGGCAAGTCGACCTCGGCCGCCTTCGGCTACCGGGTCGGCCGGCCGGTCGCGCTTGCGCTCATCCAGACCGCGCCCAGCCGCGACCTCGAGGGCCTGCAGGTCGAGATCGACATCGCCGGCGAAACGTGGCGCGGCGCCGTCACGGCACGCGCCGTCTTCGATCCGGCCGGAGACCGGATGAAGCCGCCGAGCCGATAGAGCGGGATGATTTGAAGTCGAATCGACTTCAAATCTGAATCCCGCTCTACTTCAACAGATCAGAGCACGATGATATGAGGTTGCTTCAACCTCATATCATCGTGCTCTAGCCTACTCTTGTGCCCGCCTCGAGGTCATGGTCGCCCCGCCGCTGACGCCTTGCGCTCGGCTATCGCTGCGCAGAGGCGCCCGAACCCTGGCATGTCGCCGACGCCGCTTCACCACTTCGGCCTTTGCCGCCTCCCTTGAGTTGAAGAGGTCCAGTTCGACGGCCTCGTCCTCCGCCGCCGGCGTGAGGGACAGGTCGGAATAGGCCGCGCGCCGCGGATCACGCTCGATCTGCCGGCGAACCCGGTTCATCCGCCACGCGACTCGCGCGATGTGCGCATGTTTGACCGCGAAGTCGACGACATAATGCCAATAGAAGCTCAGTCGGTCTTCGACCGGAAGCCCCGGACGCCGGTCGCGCCGATACTTGCGCCGCAGGATGCCGCCTTCCAAGGGGTGTACCTTCTCCAGGAAGATGAGGCCGTAGAACCACAGCAGATCGGCGAGGATCCAGGTCACGTCGATGCCGCGGGCCGCGGCGCGGCGCATGACCGTCTCCATGTGCGCCGGCGTGTAATAGGTCTCCCACGCCAAGAAATTTGCCCGCTGCCATTCGGCCTCGCTCATCCGCGGATGCTGCATGGTGACATGGTTGAGGTCGTAGCTGTTGAGATCGGGTGCCATCCATTGGCCCTTGGCGGCCATGTCGCGGTGATCGGCGGACCCGGGCAGCGGCGTCAGGTTGAAGAACTCGACAAGGTCGAGCGGCAGCTCGCGCTGGATGATCTCGATGTCGCGGACGATCGTCTCGGCATTGTCGCCCGGGAAGCCGAGGATATAGCCGGCATAGGTGCGGGCGCCGATGTCCTTCCAGGCCTGGAGCATCGCGCGGTATTCGGTGATCCGGTTTTGCCGCTTGGAGACCCCGACCAGGCTTTCCGGATTGATGTTCTCCAGGCCAATGAACACGCGGTCGATGCCGGCTCGCCCCGCCTTTTCGACGAAGTTCGGGATCTTGTGGCACAGCGTATCGACCTGTACGAGGAAGCGGATCGGGAGCCCTTCCTTCTCCCGCAGATCGATCAAGCGGTCGAAGATCGCTTCCCAGTTCTTGTTGCGTGCGAGGTTGTCGTCCGTGATGAAGAAATGGTCGACCCCCTGAGCCAGGTTGTCGCGGACGATCTGCTCGACGGCGTCGGCGTCGCGGAAACGCGACTTGCGGCCCTGGACATTGATGATGGTGCAGAACGAGCATTGGAAGGGGCAACCGCGCCCGGCATCGAAGCTCGACTGTGCGCCGATGGTGCGCCGGACGCGCGCATAGGGCAGGAAGGGCAGGGCCGCACCCTGCAAGTCGGGAACCGCCCCTAGGTGGTTGTAGACCGGCTTGAGTGCGCCCCGGTAGGCGTCGCCGAGCACTTCCGCCATGCGACCTTCCTCGGCCTCTCCCGCAAACAGGGAGATCCCAAGATCTTGCGCCTCACGCAACTCGGGCGTGAGGCCGGGCAGCATCGCCAGGCAACCGGACACGTGGAACCCGCCGATACAGACCTGGACGCCGGCTGCGCGCAGCGGTCGCGCGATGTCCATGGCGCGCGGGAACTGGTTTGACTGCACGCCGACGAGGGCGACCAGGCCGCGGCCGCCGGCTTTCCTTATCCGCCGGATGATCTTTGCCGGCTTGATGCGGGCGTTGGTCTCGTCGAGGGCCGTCAACTCCAGGTCCACGTTGTCGCCCAGCACTCTCCGCGCACGGCAATCGACCGCCAATCCGTAGATCGCAGCCAGCGAATTGGAGGGGATCCAAGAGCGCAGCCACTGTATGACGTAGCCGTCGTCGTCATAGTGCGACGGCTTGATCATCACCAGGCAGAACGCCTTGCGGGTCTTGCGCCGAAACTTAGCCATTGTCGCACCCGTGATCGAGATCGAAACCATGGATCGGCCTGAGGCCGTCCACAGGCGGAGAAGCTACCTTAAGCTCTCTCATGGCGGTGCTCTATCCGGATCTGGTAAGTCCTGAAGTCCCGAGAACCTCACTTTCCTCACGCGGCAAAGCCATGCATGCCTGGACTCGCGAGCGCGCCGAAGGGCTCCGTGATGTCCGAGACTTCGGAAAGCACGTCCATCCTGGGTCTTTGCGTCCGGCGGTAAGCGATCTCGGCCGCTGTCCGATCTGATGGAACCGCCATGCCGTCCATCTCGCCGGGTTCGGCGCCCCGAGTTCCAGGTGTGAGCGCAGCATCTCGCCCAGACGCGGCCGCGTCCGATCATGCAGTGCGCTCCACAAGGGGTTTGGCGGCAAGGTTACATTGACTCCCTCGGCTCCGGATAGCCTGCAACGGCATCGCCCTGCCGACTCGGGGTCAGGACAGGCCTTCAGGCTGCAGGCCTCGAAATCCGCCAATGGAATTGCACTTGGCAAGCTGCCGCGCGTCCCTTTAGCCTTGGCGGGGTCTCGGTCGAAGGGTTCAGGTGCGGAGAGTTTCCTTCCCCGAACTCGCGACGGAGACCGCAGGGCGTTGCCGCGGAAAGACGGCGGCCCTGTGGCCGGCGGCTCTTGGCGGTGTTTGGAAGGCGAAGATGACGGTTTCGGTGCACAGGCTGCCGGCGAACGGCGCGGACATCCCGGCCATCGGGCTGGGAACCTGGACCTATGACGACGAGACGGCAACGCGCCTGGTCTCGGAGGCCATCGGCATCGGCTACCGCCACATCGACACCGCCGCGATGTACCAGAACGAGGCCGGCGTCGGCGCGGGGATCCGCATGTCCGGCACGCCACGGAACGAAATCTTCCTGACCACGAAGGTCTGGCACACGGACATCGCGGCGGGCGACCTGCAGCGCTCGGTCGAAGCGAGCCTCGAGCGCCTGGACGCCGGCTATCTGGATCTCGTTCTCATCCATTGGCCGTCGCGCGGGGTTCCGCTGGCGGAATCGATCGCGGCGCTGAACGACGTCCGCGACCGGGGCTACGCGCGCCACATCGGGGTATCGAATTTCCCGGTGGCGCTCCTGGAGGCGGCCGTGAAGCTCTCGAAGGCGCCCTTGGCCTGCAATCAGGTCGAGTATCATCCCTTCCTCAGCCAGGACAGGTTGCTGGCGGCCTGCCGGGCCCACGGTATTGCTATGGTTTCCTATTGTCCCCTGGCGCGCGGCAGCGAGCTGGCGTCAGAGCCCGCGATCGCCGCGGCGGCGCAGCGGCTCGACAGGAGCCCGGCACAGATCGTCCTGCGCTGGCATGTTCAGCAGTCCGGCGTCGCCGCCATCCCGCGGTCGTCGCGGCCCGAGCGGATCGCGGAGAACCTGCAGGTCTTCGACTTTTCGTTGTCGGACGAGGAGGTCACCTCGATCTCCGCCCTCGGATCGCGCGGCGCGCGGATCTGCGATTTCGAGTTCTCTCCCGACTGGGATCCAGCCTGACCGGGCTGGCGTCGCACCGCCGCCTGACGTCGTGTCCATCGAAGATCGCAAGTCCATATGCGCGTCTACAGAATCAAACCGGGTCCCGCAGGAACCGTTGATGTGTTCGGCCACGTTGAGGGCTCTTTGGCAGGGGTGGATTGTCCGGTGTGCACACAGTGGGGCGGCGGGTTTCGTTACCCAACGATCGGATGCGCGGAGGTGGCCGCCTTGGGCGAGGACGTCGGAAAATTCCTCGAGCTAGGAAAGGTAGATTTTCGACGGAAGGGACCAGACCCCATGACTGTTGACGAATACGCCTCCGTCCGAGACATGCTGAAGCCCCTTTTGGGTCCGGACCGGCCTGTAATGCCTGGAACCAGCTTCGGACCCCTCAAGGGCGAGTTGCGCGGCCCCGTAAATGATTTCACGTGGGGTCTGCTTTCCAGTGTGTTTCTGCGCGAATCCGTGTTCGAGGAGATCCGAAGGGCTGGTTTCCCGCTTGCCGGCGCCCGCGCGGACCTGACGTTCAAGACCTTCAGGGGGCGGAGATGGTTCGGGCATGAGGGGCCGGGCGAGCCGCTCGTCGAGCTCGAAGTGCCGCCGACCGCGAGGCTTGCGCCCTCGGTTGAGCATCAACGATGCGACGTCTGTGGCCGACCTCAGGTGAGGCGCCGAAAAATCGTCGATCGGACCTCTTTCGACGAGTCGAAGCCGATCCAATGCCTGTATGAGCATCGACCTCTTGTCGTCGTCAATGAAGCCCTCGGACAGTTCATCCGGGCCAGGAAGTATTCAGGTGTAACGGTGACCGTTCAGGACTCCGAGTGAAGAAGCGCCATGCAAGGCCGATCGTGCCTCGGCGCCGATCGGCGGTCCGCTCACCCTGCACCGACCGTCACCCCCGCGCCGCCGGCGCCATGTGCAGGCCGCCGTAGCTCTGCTCGTTCGGCACGATCTCCAGGGTCGAGATGTTGACCCGCCAGGGGGTGTCGAGGGCGTAGAGGATGGCGCCGGCGACGTCCTCGGGCTGCAGGTCCTCGATGCCGCTGTCCTTGACCTTGGCCGCGACCGCGGGGTCGTCGAAGGCGACGTCGAAGATCTCGGTCTCGACCCGGCCGGGGCAGACCTCGGTCACCCGCACCCCGCTGCCGCGCAGTTCCAGGCGCAGGTTCGGGCCCAGCATGTGGACCGCGCCCTTGCTGCCGCCGTAGATCGCCGAGGTGATCGGATAGAGCCCGGCGGTCGAGCCGATGTTGACCACGTGGCCGCGCTTGCGCGCGACCATCCCGGGCAAGAGCGCGCGCAGCAGGTGATAGACCGCCACCACGTTGGTCCCCAGGGTCGTTTCGATGTCCTCGGCCGAGGCTTTGCAGACGCCCTCGAAGCCGCGGCCGGTCCCGGCGTTGTTGACCAGCACGTCGACCTCCAGGCCGGCGAGGCGGTCGTAGAGCGCCCCGCTGTCGCGCAGGTCGAGCGCGACCGGGACGATGGTCCCCGCGGCGGCGCCGACCGTCTCGGCCAGCTCGGCCAGGCGCTCCGCCCGCCGCGCCACCGCGTGGACCTCTAGCCCCCGTTCCGCCAGGGCCCGGGCCGTCGCCCGCCCGATCCCGCTCGACGCGCCCGTCACCAGGGCCGTCCTGTAGTCGCTCAAGGCCATGACTCCCTCCCACTGTTGAGCAGAAGCGCCACTGTAGCGGAGCGGCTCCACATCTGCAGGCCGCGGGCACGGCCCCGCGCCGAGCCTTGCGCTGGGGCGACGCCTGCGGCTATTCATCGCTCTCTGCCGGCCTGCGCAGGGCTCGGTTCGTCCTCGTTCCGTTATCGGAGTTCAGGCGCTATGGACGTCGCGATCGCCATGGGCGTCTTCCTCCTCAGCCACGTCGCGATCGCGCGGACCGGCGTCAGGCCGTTCCTGATCGAACGCCTGGGGCGGCGCGGCTACCTCACGGCCTATTCGGCCCTTTCCGTCGCGCTGCTCGCCTGGGTGATCGTCGCGCTGCTCGAGAGCCCGCGCGTCTGGCTCTGGCCGTCGCCGGGCTGGGCCTACCCCTTCGCCCTGATCGTCAGCGCCGTCGCCTTCGCGCTGATCGGCATCGGGGCCGTCGTCCGCAATCCGCTCTCCGTCGCCTTCCGCGCCGAGGGCTTCGACCCCGACAGGCCGGGCATCGTCGGCTGGGTCCGGCATCCCCTGATCTGGGGGCTCGGGCTTTGGGGGCTCGCCCATATCCCGGCCAACGGCGACTGGCCAGGCCTTCTGCTCTTCGCCGGCTCGGCGCTCTTCGCGCTGATCGGCGCCCGGGCGGTCGAGCGGCGCAAGAAAATGCGTTTGGGCGCGGCGAAGTGGCGCCGCCTGACTTCGGGCCCCGGCGGGCTCGATCGACCCGCGCTGCTCGGCGCCGGCCTGGGCTTCGCCCTCTGGGCGGCCGCGCTCGCCCTGCATCCGGTCCTCTTCGGTGTCGATCCCTGGGGCCTCACCAGGGCTCTGCTTTTCAGCGAGGCCGGCGGCTAGACCGCAAAGGCCGGCCGAGCGAGCGAGAACCGCGGCCTATAGGCTTAGCGAGCTGCAGATGCCGACGGCTTTGCTCCGGGTCTGAGGGGTCGATCCGGTCGAGACTTGGTCTAGACTGGCGTTTTCGGAAACGCCAGCCGAATCGCGGTCGGCGCGCCGCCTCAAGGGAAGGGCAAAGAAGGGTGACCAGGGAGACACGCAAGTCGGCGCGGATCCCGCTCGCCACACAGGTCTTGCTGGGTCTGGTATTCGGCGTGGCGGTCGGTATGTTCTTCGGCGAAATCGTCGCGCCGCTGAGGATCGTCGGGCAGGCCTTCATCCGGCTGCTTCAGATCACGGTCATACCCTACATCGTCGTGGCGCTGATCACCGGCTTGGGGCGCCTCAGCTATGACGAGGTCAAGAAACTCGCGGCCGCGGGCGGCAGCGTCCTGTTGACGCTCTGGGCGACCGGCATGGCGCTGGTGCTTCTCTTGCCGCTTTCGTTTCCGAATTGGCCGTCGCGTTCCTTCTTCCAGAAGAGCTCGATCGAGGCCAGACCCGTCCCTGATTTCCTGGAACTCTACATTCCCTCGAACCCCTTCTATTCCTTGGCCAACGCGCTCGTTCCGGCGGTCGTCGTGTTCAGTATCATGATCGGACTTGCGCTGATCGGCGTGAGGAGGAAGGAAGTTCTGATCGAACCGCTCTCGGCAATCGCCGAGACCCTGTCGAAGGTCACCGGCTTCGTGGCCAAGCTCGCACCGCTGGGCGTCTTCGCGCTGATCGCGAGCACCGCCGGCACTTTGAGCTTCGGCGATCTGGCCCGACTGCAGGTCTATGTCGTGATCATGGTCTTGATCTTGTTGACGCTCGGACTATGGCTCCTGCCTGGCCTGGTCGCCTGCGTGACGCCGCTTCGCCACGGCTACATTCTGCGCCAGCTTCGCACGCCGCTGATAACCGCCTTCGCGACCGGCAGCTCGCTCGTCGTGCTGCCAATGCTGGCGGAAATCTGCAAGAACCTTGTGGCCGAGGCCGACAGGCACGCCGCTTGGCCCGAGGACGAGGAAGAGGCCGAGTCATCGGTCGATGTTCTGATCCCGACCTTCTTCAGCTTTCCGACCATCGGCAACGTCATGTCGCTGGCCTTCGTTCTCTTCGCGGGCTGGTACATCGGTTCGGCGGTTTCGCCGGCACACTATCCCTCCTTGACCTTTGCGGGCGTCGCCAGCCTGTTCGGCGGCACGGCCCTGGCCATCCCCTTCGTCCTCGAGCTGGCCGAGCTGTCTCGTGATCTATTCCAGGTGTTCCTGTCGGTCGACGTGATCATCAGCCGCTTCGGGACCCTTGTGTCGGCGATGCACTACGCGACCATCGCCATGATTGGAACCTTCTTCCTCCGCGGTATCTGGCGTCCGCGGCTTTGGCCGCTGCTGCGCGTGGTTATCGTCGGTGTCCTGTTGATTGCCGCGGTGCTGGTCGGCGTGCGCGCCTTCTACACCCACGTCCTCGTCGTGCCCTACACCAAGGACCAGGCCCTCAGAGGCCTGCAGCTCCTGCGCCGCCCCCAGCCGGCGGTCATCCACAGGGAGCCGCCGACGGAGGCCGAGGCGGCCGGACCTCGATCCTATTCCCAGATCATCGACAGCGGCGTCCTTCGGGTCTGCTATCTGCCCGGCAACTACCCGCTGTCGTTCTTCAATGCCGACGGCGAGCTGGTCGGCTTCGACATCGAGATGGCGCACCGACTCGCCGAACGCCTGACTCTCAGCCTCGAATTCCGGCCCCTCGCGAGACTGAAGAGCGGTCCGCAGCAACTCGATTCCGGCTACTGCGACGTCGTCTTCAATTCCGTGGCCATGGGCTTGACGAGAATGGAGTCGGCGGCGGAGACGGATCCTTTCAATACGGTGACCCTTTCGTTCCTGGTGCCCGATCATCGGCGTAGAGATTTCGCGACCTGGCAGGCGGTCAGGAACCAGGGGGAGATCACGATCGCGTCCAGCGCATTTCAGACCCTGCCGAGAGACATCTGGATCCGATTGCCCGAGGCGAACATCGTCCGGCTCCCGTCATTTAAGGACCAGGCCCAGTACTTCGAGAGCGGTGGCGAGGGGGCGGATGCCTTCCTGGACACGGCGGAGGAAGGGTCGGCCTGGACCATCCTCTTTCCGAACTTCACGGCCGTCGTCCCGCGGCCGGTCATGCAGGCTCCCGTCGTGTACCTGGTCGCGCGAGACCGACCGGTTCTGCTGCGGGCTATGAACGCCTGGCTCCTGATCGAGAAGCAGAGCGGTGGCATCGACGAACTCTACGACTATTGGATCCAAGGTCGGACCAAGCAGGTGCAGCCGCCGCGTTGGTCGGCGATCCGCGACCTGCTGGGCTGGGTCGACTAGGGCGAAGGGGGCGGCCAGGCCGCGCTCAGGGCGCCCAGTTGATGAACAGGCCGACGTCGCCGGGCTTGCCGTCGGGAAAATCGACGATCATCGCCGTCATCCTGAAGCCCTTGTCCCGGCCCTCGGTCTTCCAGAGCTCGTAGAGGTCCCGCGCCTTTCCCGGCAGCGTCTCCGGCCAGTCGGTCTCGTTGTTGTTGATCGCGCGGCCGTGGTCCTCGCAGAGGCTCGACGGGAACCTCATCACCATCACCTCCGTCAGACCGCGTTCGGCGGCCTGGCGGGCCTTGGTGAGCATCTGCGCGACCTCCGCGTCGGAAAGGTGGTTCTTGGTGAACTGCTCGACGAAGTCTGACATCGCCTGCTCGGCGGCCCTGCGCTTGCGCTCCTGCTTCTCGATCCGCTCCATCTCCAGTTCGGACATGTGCTGGCGCAGCTCCGCCGCCGTCAGGCTTGGACGCTCCGACTTTGTCTCGCTCATACTGACCTCCTGTGAACTCTCTGTGCTGACTTATCACGACCCGCGGGCAGCATAGCATCGGGCAACGTGACTCGCACAAGGGCGCCGGCTCCAAAGGCGTGAAGTCCCCGGCGGCGCCCGCTACACTCCCTGCGGACCTTTGGGAGGAGGCAGATGGCAGGGCCCGTCACCACCGAACGCCGCGGCAGGATCGCGATCATCACCGTCGACAATCCGCCGGTCAATGCGCTGAGCCAGGCGGTGCGCCAGGGCCTCGACGAGGCCGTGGCCGCCGCCCAGGCCGAGGCCGGGGTCGAAGCCCTGGTCGTCGCCGGGGCCGGGCGCACCTTCATCGCCGGCGCCGACATCCGCGAGTTCGGCAAGCCGCCGCAGCCGCCCTCCCTGCCCGAGGTGGTCAACAGGATGGAGGCCGCTGAAAAGCCGGTGATCGCAGCCCTGCACGGCACGGCCCTGGGCGGTGGGCTCGAGGTCGCCTTGGGCTGCCACTACAGGGTCGCAGTGCCCGGCGCCAAGGTCGGCCTGCCCGAGGTCTCGCTCGGCCTGATCCCCGGCGCCGGCGGCACCCAGCGCACGCCGCGGCTGATCGGCGCCGAGACGGCGCTGGAGCTGATCACCTCCGGCCGCCAGGTCGCTGCCGAGGAGGCCTTGGCCCTGGGCCTGATCGACGAGGTCGCCGAGGATGCGGACCCGGTCGCCGCCGGCCTCGCCTTCGCCGAGACGGTCCTGGCCGAGGGCCGCCCGGTCCGGCGCAGCGGCGAGGTCGAGGAGAGGATTGCCGCCGACCGCGCCAATCCCGCGCTCTTCGACGAGGCCCGCAAGGCGCTGGAGAAGAAGGCCCGCGGCCTCTTCTCGCCCTTCAAGTGCGTCGAGGCGGTCGAGGCCGCCGTGACCCTGCCCTTCGCCGAAGGCCTGAAGCGCGAGCGCGAGCTCTTCCTGGAGTGCATGGACTCGCCCCAGCGGGCGGGCCTGATCCACGCCTTCTTCGCCGAGCGCGAGGTCCGCAAGATCCCCGAATCCACGGCCGATCCGCGCGAGATCGCCGCGGCCGGCGTGATCGGCGGCGGCACCATGGGGGCCGGCATCGCGGTCGCGCTGCTGACCGCCGGCTTGCCGGTGACCCTGGTCGAGCGCGACGCGGAGAGCCTGGCCCGCGGCCGAGACAACGTCGCGCGTATCCTCGACGGCGGGGTCAAGCGCGGCAGGATGACCGCCGAGGCCAGGGACGCCCTGCTGGACGGCAAGTTCGCCACGGCCCTCGATTATTCCGCGCTGGCCGAGGTCGACCTCGCCATCGAGGCGGTCTTCGAGGACATGGCGGTCAAGAAGCAGGTCTTCCAGCGGCTCGACGCGGCCCTCAAGCCGGGCGCGATCCTGGCCAGCAACACCTCCTACCTGGACATCGACGAGATCGCCGCCGTCACCGCGCGGCCGCAGGACGTGATCGGCCTGCACTTCTTCTCGCCGGCCCACGTCATGAAGCTGCTGGAGGTCGTGGTCGCCGAAAAAACGCTGCCGGAGATCGTCGCCAGCGGCTTCGCCCTGGCCAGGCGCTTGGGCAAGGTCGCGGTGCGCGCCGGGGTCTGCGACGGCTTCATCGGCAACCGCATCCTCTCGGTCTACCGGCGTCAGGCCGACTACATGGTCGAGGACGGCGCCTCGCCCTACGCCATCGACGCCGCGCTGTTGAACTTCGGCTTCCCGATGGGGCCCTATGCGGTCGCCGACCTGGCCGGGCTCGACATCGGCTGGGCCAACCGCAAGCGCTTGGCGCCGACCCGCGACCCGGAGGCGCGTTACGTCGAGATCGCCGACCGGATCTGCGAGCGGGGCTGGTTCGGCCAGAAGACCGGGCGCGGCTACTACCTTTACGCGGAAGGATCCCGCAGGGGCGAGCCCGACCCCGAGGTCGAGGCCATCATCGCCGAGGAACGCGCGAAGAAGGGCATCACCCCGCGGGACTTCTCGGAAGAGGAGATCGTCCGCCGCTACCTCGCCGCCATGATCAACGAGGGCGCAAAGGTGGTCGAGGAAGGGATCGCGCCCCGGCCTCTGGACGTCGACGTCACCCTGCTCTACGGCTACGGCTTCCCGCGCTGGCGCGGCGGCCCGATGAAGTACGCCGACATGCAGGGTCTCGACAGGATCCTCGCCGACATCCGCGGCTTCGAAGCCGAGGACCCCCGGTCCTGGCGTCCGGCCAGGCTGCTGGTCGACCTGGTCGAGCGGGGCGAGACCTTCGACAGCTTGAACCGCAGGGACTGAGCCGTGATCTCGGGGAGGCAAGGGCCATGACCGCAGACAAGATCGCCCTCGTCGGGACCGGGCTGATCGGCCGGGCTTGGGCCGTCGCCTTCGCCCGCGGCGGCCGCCGGGTCGCGCTCTGGGATGCGCAGCCGGGCGCGGCGGCGGCCGCCCTGGACCTGATCCCGGCGATGCTCGACGACCTCGCCGAGGCGGGGCTGCTCGGCGGCCAGGCGCCGGCGGCGGTCCTGGCCCGCATCGAGGTGGCGCCCGAGCTCGCTGCCGCGCTGGAGGGCGCCGGCTACGTCCAGGAATCCGCGCCCGAGGTGCTGGAGACCAAGATCGAGATCACCGCCGCCATCGACGAGCTGGCCGGGCCGGAGGCGGTCATCGCCAGCTCGACGTCGGGCTTCGTGCCCTCGGCCTTCACCGAGACCCTGCCCGGCCGGGCCCGCTGCCTGGTCGCCCATCCGATCAACCCGCCCTACCTGCTGCCGGCGGTCGAGATCGTGCCGGCGCCCTGGACCGCGCCGGCCGCGGTCGACACCGCCCGCCGGGTCCTCGAGGCGGTCGGCCAAGACA
This sequence comes from Kiloniellales bacterium, assembly GCA_030066685.1. Taxonomy (NCBI): domain Bacteria; kingdom Pseudomonadati; phylum Pseudomonadota; class Alphaproteobacteria; order Rhodospirillales; species Kiloniellales bacterium. Next base: position 142,038 of record JASJBF010000026.1, read on the forward strand.
CTGTGGTCCTGTGCAAGGAGCTCGACGGCTTCGTCCTCAACCGGCTGCAGGCCGCCGTGCTCTGCGAAGCCTTCCGCCTGGTCGCCGAGGGCTACGTTTCGGCCGCCGACCTTGACCGCGCCATGGCCGGGGGGCTCGGCCCGCGCTGGAGCTTCATGGGCCCCTTCGAGACCATCGACCTCAACGCGCCCGAGGGCATCCGCCAGTACGTCGAGCGCTACGAGCCGCTCTGCCAGCGCCTCGTGCCGTCGCAAAAGGTCCCCTGCGACTGGACGGCGGCATTGGACGCCGGCCTGGAGGCGGCGCGCCGCGAAGCCTTGCCGAAGAATGGCCTGGGCGAACGCCAGGCCTGGCGCGACCGCCGCCTCATGGCCCTGGCCGCCCACAAGCACAGGGCCGCGAGAGAGATCGGTGACTAGCCGTACGAGCCTTGAATGTGGATCGCGAAGGCTCAATCCCCTCCCCCCTTGTGGGGGAGGGTAGGGAGGGGGGTGTCGCGCAGCGAGAACCAGGCGCTGAGCCTCCCAGTGAGGCCTGACGGCCGCCACCCCCTCCTGTATCCTCCCCCATCAAGGGGGAGGAGGCGTTTGGAATTGGCCGTTCCGGTCTAGAACGGACAGACTCGGACCAATCCCGGTCACGCCATCGGATAGTGTGATGACCAAACCACGGATCTCGGCGGTCGCCGTCATCCGCCAAGGGGGAGAAACAACATGGCCAGCCCGCGCAAAGTCATCATAACCTGCGCCGTCACCGGATCGATCCACACGCCCTCGATGTCGCCCCACCTGCCGGTGACCCCGGACGAGATCGCCGAGGCGGCCATCGCCGCCGCCGAGGCCGGGGCCACGGTCCTGCACCTGCACGCCCGCGATCCGGAGGACGGCCGGCCGACCCAGGACCCGGAGGTCTTCCGCCAGTTCCTGCCGCGCATCAAGCAGTCGACCAACGCCGTGGTCAACATCACCACCGGCGGCGCGCCGCGCATGACCATCGAGGAACGCCTGCAGCCGGCCCTGCAGTGCCAGCCCGAGGTCGCCTCGCTCAACATGGGTTCGATGAACTTCGGGCTCTTCCCCATGCTGGGCCGCTTCACCGAGTTCCGGCACGACTGGGAGCGCCAGCACCTGGAGAAAAGCCGCGACCTGGTGTTCAAGAACACCTACAAGGACATCGAGTACATCTTGACGTCCTGCGGCGCCAACGGCACCCGCTTCGAGTTCGAGTGCTACGACATCGGCCACCTCTACAACTTGGCGCATTTCCTCGACCGCGGCCTGGTCCAGCCGCCGCTCTTCGTGCAGAGCGTCTTCGGCATCCTGGGTGGCATCGGCACCCATCCCGAGGACCTCATGCACATGCGCCGCACGGCGGACCGGCTCTTTGGCCGCGACTACCAGTGGTCGATCCTGGGCGCCGGGCGCAACCAGATTCCGCTCGCCACCCTGGGCGCGGCCATGGGCGCCAACGTCCGGGTCGGCCTGGAGGACTCGCTGTGGAGCGGCCCCGGCACCCTGGCCAAGTCCAACGCCGAGCAGGTCATGAAGATCCGCCAGGTCCTGGAAGGCCTCTCCCTCGAGGTCGCCGCGCCGGAGGACGCTCGCGCCATGCTCAGCCTCAAGGGCGGCGACGCGGTCGGGTTTTAGTGGAGCCGCCGCGGACCACGACCCGTCAGCGGATTTGGCGCCGGTCCCTCCATTTCCACATCTGTCATTGCCGGGCTTGACCCGGCAATCCATGGCGCCGCTTGACGCCTAGCTTTGGTCATGGATCACCGGATCGCGCGAAGCGCCGCGCGCAGGCGCTCCGGTGATGACAGCGAGTGTGATGGCGACCTGGAAGCGTGAAGACTAGACAGCGTCGCCCATCTCTCACACGTGCCGGGTCTCGCCGCCGTCGACGCGCAGGCTCTGGCCGACGATGTAGCCGGCAGCGTCCGACAGCAGGAAGGCCGTCGCCTTGGCGACCTCGGCGACCGTCCCGATCCGCCGCAGGGCGATGCCGTCCGGCCGGTCCTCCCGGTGTGCGATGGAGTCGATGGCGCCGGGCAGCAGGCAGTTCATGCGCACGCCCTGGCCAGAGTAGCGGTCGGCGTGCAGCTTGGTGAAGGCGCTGATCCCGGCGCGGAAGGTCGCCGAGACCGGGAAGCGCAGGGTCGGCTCGAAGGTCGAGGCCGTGGTGACGTTGACGATGGCGCCGCCGCCCTGGCGGATCATGACCGGCGTCACCAGCCGGCTCATCCAGATCACGCTCATCAGCACCAGTTGGAAGGACTCTGTCCAAGTCTCGTCCGGGATTTCCAGAAGCTCGCCGGCCGGCAGGTGGCCCGGGTTGTTGACCAAAGCGTCGATGCGCCCGTAGGCCTCGAGGGTGCGCGCGACCAGGGCCTTCAGGTCGGCCGGCTCGGCCACCGAGCCGCGCAGCCCCAGGCCGCCCAGGTCCTTCGCCACCCTTGGCCCGCTCTCCGAGGGCGTCAGGATCGCCAGGCGGTAGCCCCGCGCCGCCAGCTCTCGCGCGATGGCCGCCCCCATGCCCCGGCCGCCGCCGGTGACGATGGCGACTCTGCCGGTCTCGCTTTCGACCATGGCTCCCTCCCGAGCCGCGACACAGCCGCATTCAGCCCGCGAAGACGCCCTTGGCCTTGGCGGCGTGGATCGCGATCACATCCATCAGGGGCGGCGAGAGGCAGTCGTAGGGCTCCAACCCCAGCTCCCTCAGCCGCGCCCGGATCCCCTCCATCTCGCTCGGCCGCGTGCCGGACTCGATGACCGAGGAGACGAAGGCGGCGAACTCCGGCGGCGCCCAGCCCCGGTCCTCCGAGAGCTCGGTGTGGATGAAGTCCAGGCCGTAGAAGGGATGCTCCTTGTTCTCGATCCGCCCGAGCATGTGCACGCCGCAGTCCCGGCAGGCGTGGCGTCGGATCGCCGCCGCGGCATCCACGACCTGGAGCTTGCCGGCGTTGGCGGTCACGCTGACCCGCTCGCGCGGCACCACCGCGATCTGCGAGAAGACCGCGCCCTGGGGTTTCCAGCACTTGGTGCAGCCGCAGACGTGGTTGTGCAGGCACTGTCCCTCGACCCGAACCTCGACCGGGTTGTCCCGGCATCTGCACAGCAGCATGCCGCCTTCGAAGCTCGGATCGGCGGGGGTCAGGCCCTGATCCACGGCCGGATGGATGGCAATCGCACTCGTCATGTCCGATTTCTCCCCTTTCGTCGTGCGCGCGAGCGTTTCCAGGACGGGTCCCCGGTTGTTGTTAACTTTGGTTAACGCTACCACAGCGGTCCCTATACCAAGGAGCGTTGATAGGGACTCATTCTTGTCCTGCGGCGCCTACCTGGCAGGCTCGGCCCATTTTGTCCTCAGACCCGCGGAAAGGCGCGCAGGCCGCCGGCCTCGGCGGTTAAACGCCGCTTAAGCTGGCCTTAAGGTCTGGGCGCCTAGGCTGGCGCGAAAGCGAGGCCCGCCATGCGACCCCTGTTCCTTCTTCTTTTCCTGCTCGCGGTTTCCGGCTGCTCAGGCATGAGTGCCGAGGAATGCAGCGTGGCCGACTGGCGCGCCATCGGCTACGAGGACGGGGCCAAGGGCCTCAGCCCGCAGGCCTTCGGCCAGCATCGGCGGGCCTGCGCCGAGCACGGCGTGGCCGCCGACTTCGACGGCTACCTCGCCGGCCGGAAGGCGGGCCTGGCGCACTACTGCCGGCCGCAGAACGGCTACAGCCTCGGCGCCCGGGGCCGCCGCTATTCCGGAGTCTGCCCGACCGAGCTCGAGGCGGATTTCCTGGCCGCCCATGCCGAGGGCTTCGGTCTCTACGAGCGGCGCCGGGAGCTCAACCGCATCGGCCAGGAGCTGGACCGGGCCCGTGCCCGCGCGGACGAGATCGAACATCTGGTGGCGGAGAACACCGCGCTTCTGATCTCGCCGGGGATCCCGCCCAGCGAACGCGCCGCCTTGGTGATCGAGCTCAAGCAGCTGGCGGAAGAGAAGATCACGGTGGAAGAGAGCATTCTCGATCTCGAGTACGACTACGCCGCCGCCGAGCGCGCGCTGGACGACTACCGCGCCGCCATCGCCACCCGCCCCGCCGACTGACGCCGGTCGCGCCCGGCGCCACGGCCGTCACTCGGTCAGGACCGTCCGCAAGCGGGCCAGGGTGGCTTCGTCGAGGTCCAGGCCGTCGCGAAGATAGGCGTCGAAGGAGCCGTAGCGCTCGTCGATCGCGGCGAAGGCGGCCTCGAGATACGCACGGCGAACCTCGAGAAGCGGCCGCACCTCGCTCCTCGGCACCCGGAACAGAGACCCGAAGGACGCGAGGAAGGCATAGAGCCTCGTTCGGCGCTCGAGGAAGACATTGCTCAGCAGGAAGTCCTCGTAGACCGTCTCGCGCGGAACGCCGACCGCGCTCAGCACCACCGCGACCGCAAATCCGGTGCGGTCCTTGCCGTCGGCACAATGGATCACGGCCGGACGGGCGCCCGGCGCCGCCAGCCTGCGGATGAGTCCGGCCCATTGGTCATTGAAGTCGAGGGCGAAGGCACGGTTCGCCTCGATCATGAGCTCCTGGAAATGCCCGTTCTCGACTTCGCCCGCGAGGATCTTGCGCCGCGATTCCCGGCGGTCGAGCGGGGGATAGTAGACCGGGACCTCGACGACCTCGACGGCGCCCTCTGAGGGCAGGCGGCTCGGATAGGCCGAGCGCTCGTAGTCGTGACGCAGGTCGAAGACGGTCCGGACTCCGAGATCGGAAACGATGTCGAGGTCCGCGGTGTTGAGTTCGGCCAGATGGTCGGAGCGAAAGAGCACGCCCTGTTTGACCCGCTTGCCGTCGACGGTGTCGTAGCCGCCGGCATCGCGAAAATTCAGTGTCCCGGACATCGACACGCGCTGCGGATGGTCCGGTGGCGTGGTGCAGGCGGCGACCAGAAGAAGGACGAGGACCGCCTGCAGCCCCAGAGAGAGCGACGAAATCGCAGACTTAGGTGTCATCTGCATCGCGCGCGCCGACCTGCTTTCAATGATGGGCCCTTGGACAGAACCTGCCTATTGAAGACCGTATGGCAAGTCAACGGCCGCTCACGTCACCACAGCGGCTTTAAGGTGCGCTTGCGGGAACGTTACCCAGGCGCCGACGGCCTGCGGCGCATGGCAGGGGCGACGTCGCCGATCGCGGCCCTTGGGATCGCTCCGCCCAGCCCGCCGGCCGGCGCCGGGCCGCTGCCCTCCGATCCCGATGCGTGCTAGTCTGGCCGATCGCCGATCCACGCGCGGAGTCCGCTTGGCACGATGAGCAAGCCTTCCGGCACCCTCCCGGTGATCGATCTGGGACCGCTGCGCGGCGGCGCCGAGGCCGGCCTGACCGCCGTGGCCGGCGAGATCCGGCGCGCGGCGGAAGAGGTCGGCTTCTTCTACGTCGCCGACCACGGCATCGACCCGGCGCTGGCGCGCCGCGCCCAGGCCGCCGCCCTGGACTTCTTCGCCCGGCCCGAGGCGGAGAAGCGGCGGGTCTCGGTAAACCAACGCAACCGTGGCTTCCTGGCCATGGGCGACTGCCGCCTGCCCGGCGCCGAGGCCACGGACCTCAAGGAGGTCTTCTTCTGGGGGCCGGAGGCGGCGCCCGACGACCCGGAGGTCCTGGCCGGCCGGCCCCTGGTCGGCCCCAACAATTGGCCGGACTTCCAGCCCGAGCTGCGTGCCGCGGTCTGGCCCTACTATATGGCGGTGCTCGAGGTCGGCGCCGGCCTGCTGCGCGCCGTGGCGGTCAGCCTCGGCCTCGATCCGGACTTCTTCGCCGGCCACTACCGCCGGCCCCTGGGCCGCGGCCAGCTCGTCTTCTATCCGCCCCACCCGGTGGAACGCCCCGTGCCGAACTTCGGCGCCGCGCCGCATTGCGACTTCGGCTGCCTGACCCTGCTGCTGCAGGACGAGAACGGCGGCCTGGAGGTCATGACCCGCGCGGACCGCTGGATCGCGGCGCCGCCGATTCCGGGCACTCTGGTGGTCAATATCGGCGACCTCCTGGCGCGCTGGAGCAACGACCGCTTCCGCTCGACCCTGCACCGGGTGGTCAACCGCTCGGGGCGGCGGCGCCTCTCGATCCCGGTCTTCTACGACCCCGACAGCAGCGCCCTCGTCGATCCTCGCGACCTCGGCCTGCCCCCGGGCGAGGCGCCGCGCTACGACGCCATCGCCGCCGGCGACTACATCCTGTCGCGCAACAAGCTCTCCTTCGCCCACTACGCCGAGGCCGAGGCCTGAGGGGCGCGGGGTCCGGGCGCGCGCGCCGCGCGCCGGTCACGTGCTGACGATGGCGCGGAAGACCGCGTGGCCGACGAAGACGAGGTAGAGCGGGACCGTGATCGCCGCGGTCGCCCGGTTCAGTCGGCTTGCGAGATCTGCTCGCTCCGCGCCGATCAGCCTGACGCTGATCACCGTCACCACAAAGGCCACGGCGATCATGGCGAAGGTGGACAGCCCGATCTTCTCGGCCAGGCTGAACGAGGAGGGCGGCGGGTAGTTCGTGTCGATGACGTACTTGTTGCCGATGGTCGCGAAGATGCTGCCCATGAGCATGTTGATGCGCGGCTGGAGCGGCAAGACGTCGACGGCGTAGAGCAGCGAGGTGATCAGGAAGGCGATCAGGTAGCCGACGTAGACGCTGAAGAACAAGGCGATGTTGTCGCGCTCGATGGAAATCCTTGCCGTCATCCGCGGATAGACCGCGGGCTTCGCGGAGGTCACGCCGAAGGTCGAAAGATAGCCGTAGTTTTCCGGGATCAGGTTGACGCCGAGAATCCGCCAGCCGTCCAGCGCCAGGTCGCGGCCGAGCGTAGAGTTCTCCTGGTCGGGATAGAACTGCAGCTGGTGGGCGCGAAGGCCGACGCTTTCCAGGACGATCGGGAGCTTCTGCCGGTCGAAGGGGAAGTGGGTCAGGTCCCAGTCCTGCCACAGCGTGGCGACGAACTTGGCCGCGAGGTGCCGCGAGCCGTCGTCCAGGGTGCGCCGCACCACCGACTCCAGCTTGAAGTCGGCGGCGTTGACGATCTCGATCTGCTCCTGCGGCGCATAGTCCTCGTCGTCGTAGACCCACCAGACCCAGAAGGTCGCCTTGAAGGTGCCTTCGAAGAAATCGAGGTCCTTGATCGAGGCGACGTGAAGACCGAGTGTGACCTGTTCCTGCTCGCCCGTCTCGGGCGAGAGATCGACCTGGGCCTTTGCAGCCCCCGTCCCGGAAGAAAGCCCGACGATGAGGGCCAGGATCAGGGCGGGCAAGGGCCGGGGCGCGAAGAAGGGGAAGGGACTCAAAGACACGAGCGTGACCGGTGGAGGCTGACCGACGGCGTCTGGGGCCGCTTCGAGACGTTAGCACCTCAGGGGATCGACCGCGACCCGGACCTTGGCGCGCTTCGCTTCGCCCCGGCCGAGCGGTTCCCGGACCCTGCGGACATCGTAGCACCTCCAGGGGATAGGCCGCCGGCGATGACGCCACGTTCCGCAACGCGCGCGCCTTCGCGTAGTATGGCGCGGCCGAGGGCCGAAAAGAGCGCGCGTCCGGCGGGCGAGTTGAGCGAAGGAAAAGAGAGATTCCGCGAGATCCGATCCGTATCGCCGTCGTCGGCGCCGGCCTGGTCGGCAGGCGCCACGTAGAGGTCCTCTGCAGATCGGCGCGGGCCCGCGTCGCGAGCCTGGTTGATCCGGATCCCGCGGCGGCGGCCTTCGCGGCCGAGCGGGGCCTCGAGCTGCATGCGAGCCTCGCCGAGATGCTGGCCGCGGACCGGCCCGACGGCGTCATCGTCGCGACGCCCAACCAGCTGCACGTCGAGCACGGGCGCCAATGCCTGGGCGCCGGGCTTCCCCTGCTGGTCGAGAAGCCGATCGCGGACGAGTCGCGATCCGCGACCGGCCTGGTCGAGCAAGCCGAGCGCCTGGGGATTCCCCTCCTGGTCGGACACCACCGGCGCCACAACCCCATCGTCCGGGCGGCCAAGGCGCGGATCGAGTCCGGGGCCATCGGCGAGGTCGTCGCGGTCCAGGCCGCGTGCTGGCTCTACAAGCCCGAGGGCTACTTCGACGCCGCTTGGCGGACCCGCCCGGGCGCCGGCCCGGTCTTCATCAACCTGATCCACGATGTCGACCTCCTGCGCCACCTCCTCGGCGAGGTGGTGGCGGTCCAGGCCTTCGATTCGCGGCAGGCCCGCGGCCACGAGGTCGAGGACACGGCGGCCATCCTGCTCCGCTTCGAGGGCGGCGCGCTCGCGAGCGTCACCGTCTCCGACAGCATCGTCGCGCCCTGGAGCTGGGAGCTGACGGCCGCCGAGAACCCGGCCTATCCGGCGACCGGGCAGAGCTGCTATCTGATCGGCGGCACCCGCGGCGCGCTCGAGATCCCGGCCGGCCGGATCTGGTCGCAAAAGGGCGAGCGCAGCTGGTGGCGGCCGCTCGACCGGGCGACCTACGCGGTCGAGCCCCGGGATCCCCTGGACCTACAGCTTTGCCATTTCTGCGATGTCATCGAGGGCAAGGCGGCGCCCCTGGTCTCCGGCCGCGAGGCGCTGCGGTCGCTCCAGGTGATCGAGGCCATCCTGGCGGCCGCCCGCTCGGGCCGAACGACCTCTCCGGGCGAACCGGATTGAGCCTCTTGGCGCCCGGAGCCCGCGCTCCGGGGAGGGCAGGGCGGTCCGCGCAGGTCCGCGACACAAGGGGCGAGGTTCACGGCGCGGTCCTATTGGACTAGACTGGGTTTCTGGTCGGTTTCCGCGTGGATGAAAGATGTTCCCCATGGAACCGCTGGGTGCCGAAAGAAGGCAGACCGCCACTCTTGCCGCTGACGTTCTTGGCCGAGGCCATCGCGTGATCGCGGCGAGGCGCGCATGCTCTTGTCATCGACGAGCTATTGGACGTGAGTCGCAGGGGCAAGCGCATCCGCCCCGTGGTGGCACATAACTGCACAAAATCGGCCGATACGAGGCACAACCAAGCAAGGGAGGATAAGATGTCACACAAGTACTCTGGAGGCTGCGACCACGTACACACGCATTCGGACAACGAGCCGGTCGACAACCACACCTGTCATTGCTCGGTCTGCAAGCGCGTCACCGGCCAGGACACGACCCATGTCGTGTTCTTCAGGCACGGCGACGTGGCCGTCGACAACCCCGAGGGCTTGAACCGCCAGCCCTTCAACGATCAGAACCCGGACGGTCCCCTAGAGCTCTGCACCTGCGCGACCTGCGGCACGCCGATCATGCTCGACGACAAGCAAGGCCGGATCCGCGTGATCGTGCCGAACCTCATGGGATATGACCCGGCGAGCCTGCCCGCGACCTATCACGCCTTCTACGATCCGGCGACCGGTGCGCCGGCGCCGAGCGACGGGCGTCCCGTCCACGAAGGCCTGCGCCCCGACTTCGTCTGGCCAGAGCCGGCCTGAGAGCCGGCCTGACGGCCTTTCCGTTTCCGAAGTCGCCGAAGCGCCCCGCATCGCTCTGCCGTTGCGGGGCGTTCCGCCGCGCCCGGTGTCGCGGTCGGCCCGGCGGCGGGCCCATCGCCCGAAGGCCGGATCGCAACGGCAGAACTTCAGCATTGGCCCTTCGTCGACTGGTAGTGGCGGGCAAAAGAACAATCAAGCGAAGGTGGCAGCCGGCCCTGTGCCGAGCAAGGCAAGATATTGCCCGCTAGCGACACGGTCTAGGCGCGAATAAAACTTTTGCAGGTTGAATTTTATCCTAAAATATAGTTAATTTGTCCTCACCCATAAAGCCAAGTCCCTGTCAAACTCTTGGGGGTGAGGCGTAGACAAGGTTGAGGACTCGAGGCGTCAAGGCGACGGGAGCTTCTGGAGATCGATCGCCCCAGCGGCTGGAGCGCCGAAGTTGTCGGCCGCACAGGCGACCGCCCGCGCGGTGGTCGCCGGGCCCCCTTTTGACACTGGCGAACACGGAGGAGAGGGAGACATGGCCAAGATCGAGCTTCGGATTTGGAGGACCGGGACCCCCTCGGGCAAGCGGCTGCGGCCTGCCGGGCTGTTTCTCGGCTTTGTTCTGGCCGCCGCCGCGATGGTCCCGCCCGAGGTGCAGGGCGAGGCGGGCGAAGCGGGACCGCAGCATGTCGATCAGCTCAATCTGCTCGATCTCGTGAAGTCGGGTGCCCGGCAGAAGGCCTTCGAGGACGCCTTCGAGCTGGGCGACGAGCTTTTCGAGACACAGTTCAGCGCGCGCGACGGGGTCGGCGCCAACGTCGGCGAAGGGCAGCGCTTCACCCGCGTGCCCCGGGCCGATCTCAAGGGCCGGGGCGAGTGGTACAACCACGTGCCGCCGCGCAGCACCGGACCCAACGGCCGCTCCTGCGATGAATGCCACAACCAGCCCTTCAGCGACGGCGCCGGCAGCGCGGCGCTGGCCGTCCACCGCAGCCCCCTGCGCGAGGTCTCGCCCGCGGCCTTCATCCGGCGCGACGCCCCGCACCTCTTCGGGCTGGGCGCGCTCCAGCGCCTGGCCGAGGAGATGACCCGCGACCTGCTCGTCGAGCGCCTGCTCGCCGGCGTCGAGGCCTGCAAGCTCGGGCAGCCGGTCACCAGGCCGCTCGAGGCCAAGGGGGTCTCCTTCGGCGAGATCGTCGCGGTTCCCAGCCTGGAGAAGTCCTGCCAGGTCGCGTTCGACACCGCCAAGGTGACGGGCGTGGAGCCCGACCTCGTGGTTCGCCCCCTGCAGTGGAAGGGCAACTTCGTCTCGGTTCGCGACTTCACCCGAGACGCCGCCCACAACGAGCTCGGCATGCAGCCGGTGGAGACCACCGGCGACGGCGTGGACGGCGACTTCGACGGCGTCGTCGACGAGCTGACGGTCGGCGACCTGACGGCCCTGGTCCTCTACACGGCCGCGCAGCCGCGCCCGACGACCAGGCGCGAGCTGGCCTCCCTGGGCGTGATCGAGCCCCTGACCGCGGAGGAGCAGAGGGCGATCGCGGCCGGTCGCAAGTCTTTCGAAAAGGCCGGCTGCGCCTCCTGCCATCGCCCGGAGCTCAAGATCGAAGACCCCGTCTTCTCGGAGCCGAGCCAGCACCTGGCCTATCGGGACGAGGTCTTCCCGGCCGGTCAGGACCCCCTGGCCCTCGGCGTCGACCCGCGACATCCGGTGTCCTTCGATCTGACTGCGGACCAGCCGGACAACGTCATCAAGGACGAGGCGGGCGAGGTCACTTTCCACCTCGGCGCCTTCCGCCGGGACGAGGCCGGCCGGGCGGTCGTCGAGCTCTTCGGAGACCTGAAGCATCACGACATGGGGCCCGAGCTCGCCGAGAACGTCGACGAGACGGGAATCGGGGCCTCGGTCTTCCTGACCGCGGAGCTCTGGGGCGTCGGCTCGACGGCGCCCTATCTGCACGACGGGCGGGCCACCACGCTGGCCGAGGCGATCTCCTTCCACGGCGGCGAAGCGGCAGAGTCCCGCGACGCCTTCAAGGCGCTCAGCCTGCTGGAGCAGAAGAACCTGATCGCCTTCCTCAACGACCTCGTCCTCTTCAAGTTCGAAGAAGAGGAAGAGGAGGAGGACGCGGAAAGCTAGCGGACGGCCCGATCGGACGCGAGGGCGTCTGATCTGGCAGCGCCTTGGAGCGGAACTCGGGCTTGACGTCCGATCGGCTTCAGGTGAGGCCGACTCAGGGCAGGCGCAGCTTGGCGCCGACGTAGATCAGGTCCGGACTCTGCAGCCGGTCCCGGTTTGCCTCGAAGATCTTCACGTAGGCCAGGGCGTCGCCGTAGAACTTCCAGGCGATGCCGCCGAGGGTGTCGCCGGGGCCGATGACGACGGTCGCCGGCCGGGTCTCGGGGCTGGCTTCGATCTTCGCCGGCACCGCCCTCGAGGCGGTCTGCTCCCGGCCGCCGGACGCCCCGGGTCCGGTCCGCCTCGCGGTGGTTGCGGCCTCGCCCCGCAGGGCGGCTAGGTAGTCGGCATCCGCATCGGCCTCGGCGGACTCCAGGGACCGGCCGACGACGCTCTGGACCAGCATGGCGGTATCGAGATTGCCGTCCGCGCCCAGCAAGGCGAGCGGGACCTCCGAGCCGGAGCTCGCGACGGCTTCCTCGATCAGCTTCAGGACGTAGTCCTCCGTCTTGCCTCGCTCGTCGGCGTGCTTGACGATCTCGCGGATCGCGGCGCGCAGGTTCTCGGCCGCTTCCTCGACCTCGCGCGACGAGGCCGATGCCTCGGGATCCGTCGCACGGTCGAGGTCGCGAATGGCGTCGACCACATTGGCGCTGAGGATCTCCTCAGGCTCCGGGGGCTTGCCGAAGTTCCGGACCGCCTCGACCGCGTCGCTGGTCATGGATCGGAAAGCCTCGTCTTCGCTGGCGGACTTCGGGGTCTCCGCCTGCGCGAGCCGCGGCGCGCGCGGCGCCTCTCGGAGGTCTTCGGGCCCGGCCGGAGGTTCCGCCGTCGCGGGCCGAGCGGGATCCCAGCCGAAAGTTGCGCCGAAGGCGGCCGGGATCACGGCCAGCCCGGCAACGAGGAACACGGCGGGTCGCAGCGCCACCATTTGCCTGCCTCCTGTAGATCTCGGGTTTCCGGTTGTGTCGAGGACGGTGTCGGCGGCCGCTACTGCCGACCGGCGGTCTCCAGACCCGGTGGAATGCTCGTGGAGAGCCCGAGGACCGACCAGTTCTGCATGCCGCCGCGGTAGTAATAGAGCTTCTGCGGCGGGTAGCCGATCTCCAGGAGACCGGCGATGGCCCGCGGCGACTGGTCGCACCAGGGACCGTTGCAGAACATCAGGAGCTCCTTCGCGCCGTCGAAGGCCCAGGCGTCGGCCCCGGCGCGTTCGGCGCCCAGGACCAGAAGCAGGTCTTCGAGGTAGGGGTTCTTGGAGGAGAACAGCGTGAAGGGGATGTTGACGGAACCGGGGATGGTGCCCTTGTTGTGCCACTCCGGGATTCGCGCATCGACCAGCAGGCCGCGGCCCGTGCTGACCTTCTTCTTCAGGAAGTCGATGATCTCGAGCTCGCCCACGGTCTCGACGCCTTCGGCCGCCTTCATCGGGTGGATGCAGAAGGGCGGGCAGGACCGGGAGGTCTTGGCGAAGGTGCCCGTGATCACGTTCTCCTTGTCCTGGATCCGCTCGATCACATAGCTTTCCGACCCGATCTTGAACTCGACTCGGGGCGTGTCGGGTGCGATCCAGACGTCCTCTGCCTGGACCGCTGCCTGCGGGATCGTGGCGGCGAAGATGATGGACGTCAGCCCGGCAAGGGCGGGGCGAAGTCTCTTGGGCGGCATCCGGGGTTCCTCCGCTTTATCCGAGGCGCAGATTCGATGACGATGGGTGCCTTATTCGATCGGCTTTTTGCTCTCGAGCTCTCTCCAGGCCATGAAGCGTTGGAAGAGCTCGAGCATTTCCTCGTCGCTCGCCTCGCGCCGGTCCCCCCGGGCGCGCATGTAGTCTACGAAAGCCTGGAATTCGGCGTTCTGGCGCAGGCTGTCGGCGGTCGCGGCCTCTGCGCGACGCTGGCGCTCCGCGGCCGCGGCTTCTTCGCGGCGCTGGCGCTCTGCGGCCGCCGCGGCCTCGATGCGGCGCCGCTCCTCCAGCTTCGCCACGGCCCAGGCCCGGGCCGGCTCGAAGCGCTTCCAGCCTGGCGTGACCTTGGAGGCCGGATCGAAGTTCCGCCAGCGCGGGTGGAAGGGCGGCTCGTGCATGGCCTCGACGTTGTCGAACAGGGCGGTCATGAACTTGGCGACGTTGCGATAGCGCGGGTTGTCCGACTTCCAGTTGTAGACCGCCATGATGGTGCCGAATCGCAGGGTCGGCACCTCTTCGCCCGGCGCGATCAGGTTCGGGTAGTGCTCGGCCGTGAAGACCGCTGGCTCGTAGGTCTCCGCCAGGGGCGGGCCGAAGGGCAGCGGCAGGAAGCGCAGGGTCTCCGAGGGCTCGAGGCCCTGGACGAATTCCGAGCCCCGGACCGTCGAGTACATGATCGCCGCGATCTCGCCCTTCTCGATGCGCTCGATCGCCGGCGCCCAGTCGTCGTAAACGGTTTCAATCTCGATGCCGAGAAGCTCGAAGGCGGTCAGCGCGCTGATGGTCGAGCCGGAAAAGTCGTTCTTGCCGATCACCACCTTCTTGCCGGCCAGCTCGGCGACGCTCCGGATGTCGCGGTGCGCGATCAGGTGGAAGTACTCGTCGTAGAGCTTGGCCAGGAAGCGCAGCCGGTTGCGCGCGTTCGGGAAGATCCCGCGCCGCTGCACGAAGGTCAGGGCGTCCGAGTGGAGGATTCCGATGTCGATGCCCTTGAGGTAGAGGATGTCCCGGATGTTCTCGACGGGCCCCTCGCCCATGATCGGCAGGACCCGGAGCTCGCCCGGCTCGTTGGTCGCGGCGGCCATCTCGCCGGCGTAGCGCAGGTAGGAGCTGTTCACGTACTCGGCCCCGCCGGTGATGATCGTCACCCGTCCGGCGTTGACCTTCTCCTGCATCGAGCCCTGAGCGAAGGCGGTGTCCGCCTGCCAGCTCGACAAGGCCAGCAGCGCGGCAAAAACGGTTACAGATCTCTGGATCATCTTTCCCCCTCTCTGGTCCGTCTGAGCGGAACCACTTGCGGCACGTCACGCCCAACCGGCCGGCGCTTCCATCTCCCGATGGCTGCAGGGGTCGCGAGATCCAGCCATACCTGTGCGTGATCGCCGCTCGGGAGGCTTTCCCGGAGATTGGGCACTTAATCCTAAGGGGATAGCCTAATCACAGTTTTCGTGTCGTCACTGTGTCAACTCAAATAGAGTTGTGGAAAAGTCCTGAGTCCCTGTGGAACTCGGTTCAAAATTTTGTGAACTGCCGCGACCTTTACCTGATAAATACCTCAAACAGGTTAGGACTAAAGATAACTTTCTCCTATCGGTTTCTTAGGAAAGAGCGGCGACAACCTACGGATCAGGCTTGCGCCGGACTCCCGCGCGGAGCGCCGCCGGATTCGCGTTGCAAAGGCTGGCCGCCCCCGGCTTCCGGCCGAAGCAGGCGTACTCTCGCCGCGTCGAGACTGCCGCGGCGCCTTGTCGGTTGTCTTTGCCACCGACCCGCAGCGAAGAGGAGAGGCCGGGCCGCCGCGCCCGGGCGGCGGCCCGCCTGTGTGCCCTTTACTCGGCGGTCGCCTCGATGCGCCGGGTTCTCATTTCGATCCGCAGCTTCATGGGCTTGTCTTCCCAAAGCGCTTGGGCCGTGCAGATTTCGCCGCTGCAGCGGGTGTTTCGGACTTCGCTATAACCCACCTGCTGCAGCGCGGCCGTCACATTGCCCGCATTCTGTGCCGCGTTGGCGCCCTCGTTGACGTTTTGAAGCAACTTGTTCGGCGGACCGTCGGTCGCCGCCGCACCGCCGGCGATCGGCTCGACGCGGCCAGTTCTGAGTTCGACCCTCAGCCTCATGGGCTGATCTTCCCAGGCGGCTTGGGCCGTGCAGATTTCGCCGCTGCAGCGGGTGTTTCGGACCTCGGTATAGCCCGCCTCTTGCAGCGCCGCCGCGACGTTGCTGGCGTTCTGCACCGCGTTGCTGCCTTTCCGGACGGATTGACCCAAGGTGCTTGGCGGATCGGCGGCCAGCGCCGCCGCACTTCCACCGACCGTCAGGGCGACGCAAAGAAGAACAAACCTCATCACGGGACCTCCCAAATCGAGATAAGTGGTCCCTTTCCCCATAAACTCGACCATAGCAACGGGACCCGTGAAGTCCAATGGCGAAGCGGGCCGGGCTTGGCCAAGCCCGCGCTTCCGCGGGAGTCAGGGCTCAGGGGTATTGCGAGCCGCCCGTCGTGCTAGGCTTCCTGTCGGGAGGAGACGGTCTTGGGGCGTTTCGGACGGCGAGCTTGGCGAGAAGGCCCTGCGGCGACGCGCGCCTTTCTCCGGCGCCTGGCTTCGACCTGCGCCCGCCTCGTGCGCTACGCGGGGATGGCGTCAGTCCTCTTGGCGCTCGCCCTGGCTGCGCGGGCCGACACCGGCGAGTCGCACGCGGATCTGAGGGCGCAGATCGAGTCCCTGGCGTCCCGCCACGGCTTCGCCGTCGTCGGCCTGGACCGCCTCGAAGACGCACCGGCCAGGGTGCTGGCGGGCGACGGCCTCGAGCGCGATCTGCGGGCCATCCTCGGGAACTACAACTACCTCCTGGTCCACGATCCGGACGGCAGGGTCCGTCGGCTCCGAATCCTCGGTTTGAAGTCGCCGGCGCCGCGCCGCCACAGCATCCGGACCACGCGTCGCGGCAGCCATCACCTCGTCGAGACCGAGCTGGTCGGGCCGAGCGGTGAATCGCAGACCTTCTCCCTGATGCTGGACACCGGCGCCTCGCTCATCGTGCTGCCGAGCTCCAAGATCGAAGCGCTCGGCTTCAGGCCCGAGGAGCTCAAGCTCGGCACCGCGAACACGGCCAACGGCGAGGTGCCCATCCGCCTCGGCACGCTTCGGCAGGTCTGGATCGGGCAAGCCAGGGTCGACGAGGTCGCCGTCGGCTTCGTCGCCGACGACAGGATCGGCGAGCGATACCTGCTCGGCATGAGCTTCCTGAACCACTTCCGGGTGACCATCGACGACAGGGCCAACCGCCTGACCCTGCTGCCCCGGTAAGCGGCTGCGCGGATAGGAAGCGCGGCGCTGCGCCGGAACGCGGGGATGTCCCTCGCTCCGAGCAGCCTTACGCCCTGACCAGAGCCGCCGCGCGCTGCCCGGCGATGCGGCCGAGGGTGATCGCGGTCAGCAGGCCGTTGCCCGAGAGGTAGCCCTCGATGCCCGGACCCGAGACGCCGCAGGCCGCGCCGCCGCCGGCAAAGAGGTTGGGCAGCGCGCCGCCGCCCGCGCGTTGCACTCGCGCCGCCTCGTCGACCGCCAGGCCGCCCTGGGTGTGGAACAGGGCGCCGGTGACCTTGACCGCGCAGTAGGGCGCGGTCAGCGGCGGCTTGCCGGTGAAGTCGCGGCCGAAGGGGTCGCGCTGCAGGCCGGCCTGGCTCCGGCGGACGGTCTTCAGGGTCTCCGCCAGGGCCGCGGGCGGCAGGCCGGTCGCCGCGGCCAGGGCCTCGGGGGTGGCGCCGTGCCGGATCGCGCCGGCGGCCTCGGCGTTGCGGAAGTCCTCGAACTCCAGGCCCAGAGCGTGCAGGCGTTCGTCGAAAACGTCCCAGGCGATCCCGCCGGGCTGGCGCAGCACCGCCAGGGCCTGCTCGGAATAGCCAAGGTGCTCGTTGGAGAAGCGCCGGCCCTCGGCGTTGACCTGGATGCCGCCCTCCATCATCAGCGCCCAGCTGATCAGGACGTTGTGCGGGGTCGCGACCGAGCCGTGGCCCTGGCAGGCGCCGAGCTGCCGCAGCTCGGCGCCCAGGGCCTCGCCCCAGCGCAGGGCCTCGCCCCGGTTGCCCGCGTGGCCGAAGTACTGCGCCGCCGCCATCTCCGGGATGTGCCGGGCGACCAGCGCGGGATCGCCGCCGAAGCCGCTGCTGGCCAGGATCAGGGCCTCGCAGCCCAGGGTCTCGCTGCTGCCGTCCGGGCGCAGGATCCGCAGCCCGCGGACCCGGCCGTCCGGCTCGGCGAAGAGGTCGGCCACCTCCGCGCCGGTCAGGATCTCCGCCCCCGCCGCCCGCGCCGCCTGCAGCAGGCGCGCCTCCAGGTCGGCGCCGGTCCGCGCCGGGGTCGCGTGCATGCGCAGCACGCCGTGGCCGGGGTACTGGAAGCCGGTCACCAGCTGGAAGCCCAGGCCGTGCGCGTCGCTCAGCCATTCGATCGCCGGCGCCGCGGCCTCGGTCACCAGGCGGACTAGGCTCGCGCAGGCCTTGCCCCCGGCCTTGGCCTGGATGTCGGCGGCGAAGGCGGCCGGGCCGTCCTCGATGCCCTGCTGCCGCTGGAAGCGCGTGCCCGCCGCCGGCACGAAGCCCGAGGACAGGGAGGTCGAGCCGCTGGGCGAGGCGTCGCGCTCCAGCACCACCACCTCGGCGCCGGCCTCGCGCGCGGCGATGGCCGCGGTCAGGCCGCAGGCCCCGGCGCCGACGATCGCCACCGGCAGCGTCAGCTCGAAGCGCTGATCCTCGGCGGGCAGGACGGCGGTCATCGGCGCACCAAGGCGTCCAGCATCTCGGCGCAAGGCACGATCGTCGCGACCGTCGCCAGGTCGGCCAGCGCCGCCTCGTGGACCTCGGGCCGGAAGGCGGCGCAGCCGTCGCTGAGGACGATCGTTTGCAGGTCGCGGACGTGGGCGTCGCGCACGGTCGAGGCGACGCCGCCGTTGGTGACGATGCCGCCGACGATCAGGGTCGCGATCCCGGCCCGGCGCAGGACCCACTCCAGGCGGGTCATGTAGAAGGCCGAATAGGCGACCTTCTCCACCGCCAGGTCAGCGGGCTGCAGCGCCTCGACCAGCTGGTGGCCCCAGGCGCCGGGGCAGAAGTCGCCCTTGCCCAGGAAGGGCCGCAGTTCTTTCAGGTGTGCGGAGATGAAGGGCGCGCCCCCGCGCCCCGGCACCAGGGTGAACTGGGTCGAGACGATCCAGCCGCCGGCCTTGCGCAGCGCCGCCGCCAGCGGCGCCAGCCGGCCCGGCAGGGCTGTGATCTCCGGCGCGCTCTGGCCGGCCCGGCCGTAGGCGCCCTCGGGATGCAGGAAGTCGTTCTGCAGGTCGACCAGCAGGAGGCCCGTGGCCTCCGGCCGCAACTCGGGAACCGCCATCTCAGGCCTCCCCCTTGCGCGAGATCACGATGTTGCCGAAGCGGTCGACCCGGCCGTCCAGGTCCGGATCGATGAAGATCGTGGTGTCCGGCTGCTCCAGCAGCGCCGGGCCCGGCACCAGGGCGCCGACCGGCAGGTCGAGGCGCTCGTAGACCTTGGCGTCCCGCCAGCCGCCCTCGACCCAGACCCGCCGCTCCCCCAGCAGGCAATCGTCCGGCGACTTCTCGCCGCGCGGCGCCAGGATCTCCAGGTCGAACTTCGGCCGCCGCCCGATCACCGCGATCCGCAGGTTCATGACCCGCATCGGCAGGCCCTCCAGCAGCCGTCCGTAGGCCGCGCGGTAGGCGGTCTCGAAGGCCGCGCGGATCGCGTCCCGCGTCACCCCGGTGGTCTTGCCCTTCGGGGTCAGGGCCAGCGGCGCACTCACTGTGTGGGTCTGCCCGAGGTAGAGCATGTCCAGCTCGAAAAGGTGGTCGACCCGCTCGAAGCGGACGCCCGCGGCCTCCAGCAGGGCCTCGCCGCGTTGCGCGGTGCGCAGCATCTCGCCGTCGAGGGCCGCGATGTCGAGCTCGTCCAGCAGCCGGTTCAGGGTGTGCACGAAGTCGTGGCGCATGTCGGCGATGACGCAGCCCAGCGCCGAGGTCACGCCGGGATAGCGGGGCACCAGGGCCTTGGCCAGGCCGACCTCCTTGATCAGGGCGCCGGTGTGCAGCGCGCCGCCGCCGCCAAAGGGCATGGCGACGAAGCGCTTTGGGTCGTGGCCGCGCTCGACCGAGACCAGGCGGATCGCCCCGGCCATGCGGGCGTTGGCGACCCGAATGATCGCCTCGGCGGCGGCCAGAGGATCGAGCCCGAGCGGCTTGCCGACCTCGGCCTCGATGGCGCGGATCGCGGCCTCGAGGTCGAGCCGATCCAGCTTGCCGCCGATCGGCCGCGCGGCGTTGATCCGGCCCAGGACGAGGTTGGCGTCGGTCACCGTCGGCCGGGTATTGCCCAGGCCGTAGCAGGCCGGGCCCGGGTCCGAGCCGGCCGACTCCGGACCGATCTGCAGCAGCCCGCCGCGGTCGACCCAGGCGATGGAGCCGCCGCCGGCGCCGATGGTGGTGATCTCGATCATCGGCGTGCGCACCACCAGGCCGAAGTCGATCGCGGTCTGCGCCGCCAGGGCGCTCTCGCCCTCGGCGACCAGCGAGACGTCGAAGGAGGTGCCACCCATGTCGCAGGTGATGACGTTGGGGAAGCCGGCGGCGGTCGCGATCTCGGCGCCGGCGATGACCCCGGCCGCCGGGCCCGAGAGCGCGGTGCGGACCGGCAGGCGGCGCGCGGTCTCGAGCGACATGACCCCGCCGTTGGACTGCACGATCAGCACCTGGCCGCCGAAGCCGCCCTCGGCCAGCGCCCCTTCCAGGCGCGCCAGGTAGTCGGCGACCACCGGCTGCAGATAGGCGTTGAGGGTCGCGGTCGAGAGGCGCTCGAACTCGCGGATCTCCGGCAGGATCTCCGCCGCCGCGCTGACGTGCGGGTTGGGCCAAACCTTCTCGAGCGCCTCCAGCGCCCGGCGCTCGTTTCCGGCGTTGGCGTAGCCGTTGATGAAGAACAGAGTGACGGCCTCGCAGCCCTGGTCCAGCAACGCCTTCGCGGCGGCCTCGACCTGGTCGGGCGCGACCGGAGTCTCGATCGTCCCGTCGGCCAGGGTCCGCTCGGCGACCTCCAGGCGCCGGTCGCGCGGCACCACCGGCGCGAAGCGGCCCCAGAGGCCCCAGGTCTGCGGCCGGTCGCGCCGGCGCATCTCCAGCACGTCGCGAAAGCCCTCGGTGGTGATGATCCCGGTCCTGGCGCCGCGCCGCTCCAGCAGGGCGTTGGTGCCGACCGTGGTGCCGTGGACCACGGTGCCGATCTCGGCGAAGTCGGGCGCGCCGACGCGGATGCCCTCGACGAAGCCCCGGGACTGGTCGCCGCGCGTGGTCGGCACCTTGGCGACCTCGATGGTCCCGCCGGCCTCGTCGAGAAAGAAGAGGTCGGTGAAGGTGCCGCCGACGTCGACCCCGATGACCAGGCGCCCGCTCATGCCCCAGCGTCCCTCAGCTTGCGGGTCTCGGCTTCGTCGACCTCCCCGCCGTCGTCCAGCGCGACGCCGTAGTCCCGGGCCGCCGCGTCGGCACTGACGTAGCCCAGCCGCAGGTCCTCGGCGACCGCCGCCGGATCGCGCTCGAAGGGCGGGCCGTAGCCGCCGCCGCCCGGCGTCTCCAGGGAGAGCCGCTGGCCGCGCGCGAGCCTGATCCCGACCATCTTGGAGGCGAAGGGTGGCTCCGCCGTGCCGCCGTCCTGCGGGTAGCGAAAGACGTTGCGCGCCCCGGCCCGGCCGCCGACCACGCCGGGCGGCGCGAAGCGGCCGCGCTCGCCGAAGAGGAAGGCCTCGGCCGAGTCGTCCAAGAGCTCGATGCCGTAACGCGCGCCCAGGCCGCCGCGGTGGCGCCCCGGCCCGCCGCTGTCCGGTCGCAGCGCCCATTCCGTGAACTTCACCGGATAGGCCGCCTCCAGGATCTCCAGCGGAGGGATGGTCGCGGTCGAGATCGGGGCGTTGCCGTGGTTCAGGCCGTCGCCCTCGGGATGGCCGCCGTGGCCCCCGCCGAAGAAGGAGAACATCACCCAGCGCCGGCCGTCGGCGCGGTGCCCGGCGATCGACAGGGCATTGATGGTGCCATAGGCGCAGCCGTTGACCCGCTCCGGCGCGACCTGTGCCAGGGCGCAGAAGACCACGTCGATGACCCGCAGGATGGTCTCGGTGTAGCCGCCCACGGGCTTGGGCGCGGTGACGCTCAGCAGGGTGCCCTCGGGGATCACGAAGCGGATCGGCGTCAGCACCCCGGCGTTGGCCGGCACGTCGGGAAAGAGATGCTTGAGCGCGACGTAGCAGGAGGCGATCGCGGTCGAGCGGGCTATGTTCACCGGCCCGGCGCAGGCCGGCGAGGAGCGCGAGAAGTCGAGCACCATGCCCTCCTCGTCGATGGTCAGGTCGAGGGCGATCTTCAGCGGCGCGTCGACGATGCCGTCGTTGTCCAGGAAGTCCTCGGCCGAGACCCTGCCCCGGGGCAGCTCGGCGATGTGAGCGCGCATCAGCCGCGCGGCCCGCTCTTTGAGCTCCGCCAGGGCCGCGGCCACCGTATCGTCGCCGTAGTCGTCGAGCAGTTCGCCCAGGCGCCGGACGCCCAGCTCCAGGGCGTTGATCTGGCCGTTGAGGTCGCCGTAGAGGCTGCCGGGCAGGCGCGAGTTGGCCTTGAGGATCTCGACGATGTCGCCGCGCAGCTCGCCCCGGTCGAAGAGCTTCACCGGCGGGATCAGCATCCCCTCCTGGAAGCACTCGGTGGCGACGGGATTGTAGTTGCCCGGCACGTTGCCGCCGACGTCGTGCCAATGCCCGACCGAGGCCAGGTAGCAATAGACCTCGCCGTCGCGGAAGTAGGGCCGGACAAGCTTGAAGTCCGAGAGGTGGGTGCCGCCGTCGTAGGGGTCGTTGAAGATGTAGACGTCTCCCTCCGCCGGGCCCTCTGCCGGCGCGCCCTCCCGCGCGATCTTGTCGATCACCGCCTTGACCGCGAAGGACATGGCGCCGACGAAGACCGGCAGGCCCGACTTGCCCTGGACCAGAGTCTCCCCCGTCTCGGCGTGGTAGAGGCCGTGCGAGGCATCGTGGGCCTCGGCAATGATCGGGTTGAAGGCGCTGCGGAACAGGGTCGCGTCCATCTCGTCGGCGACCTGCTCCAGGCGGCCTTTCAGGACGGCCAGGGTGACGGGGTCGATCATGTCCGCTTCCGGATGGTCTCGGGGTCGTAGTCCCGGCCGAGCTCGAGCAGCTCCGGCGTGCCGATCACCGCATTGAGCGCGTCGAAATCGACCATGCGCTCGCGGAAGGGCCGGTTGCTGCCGTTGGCCAGCAGGGCGGCGAAGTAGTCCTGGGCCATGGCCACGAAGGCCCGGACCAGGCCGCCCGGGAAGATCACCAGGTCGAAACCCAGGTCCTCCAGCTCGGCGGCGGTCAGCGGCGGGGTCTTGCCGCCCTCCACCATGTTCGCGACCAGCGGCACGCGCCCGCCCAGCTCGGCGATGATGCGTTCCATGTCCGCGCGGCTCTGCGGCGCCTCGACGAAGAGCAGGTCGGCCCCGGCCTCGGCGTAGGCCGCGGCGCGGTCCAGGGCCGCCTCCAGGCCCTCGACCGCGATGGCGTCGCTGCGCGCGACAATCAGGGTCTCCGCGCTGCGCCGGGCGTCCCGGGCCGCCGCGATCTTGCCGCGCATCTCCTCGGTGCTGACCAGGCTCTTGCCGGCCAGGTGGCCGCAGCGCTTGGGCAGGGTCTGGTCCTCGAGCTGGATCGCGTCGGCGCCGGCGCGCTCGAAGGCCCGGACCGTGCGCCGGACGTTGAGCGCGTTGCCGAAGCCGGTGTCGGCGTCGACCACGATCGGGCAATCCACCCGCTCGCGGATCGCCGCCAGGACCTCTGCCACCTCGGTCATATCGACCAGGCCGATGTCCGGCCGGCCGAAGCGGGTGTAGGCGATGCTTGCGCCCGAGAGGTAGACCGCCTCGGCGCCGGCCCGCTCGGCGAGCAGGGCGGAGAGGCCGTCGTAGACGCCCGGGGCGACCAGGATCCTTCGCTCCCTGAGCCGGCTTCGCAGCCGGGGGGTATCGGTCATGGGCTGGCCTCCTTCCGCTGGGCCTCGATTTTCTTCTCCAGGTGCGGCACCAGGCCGCCGTCCCGCAGCATCGCCATCAGGAAGTCGGGGATCGGCTCGCAGGCCAGGACGTCGCCGCTGGTCAGGTTCTCGATCCGCCCGGCCGCCGGATCGACCCGCAGCTTGTCGCCGAAGCGGATGCTGCGCGCCTCGGGACAGACCAGCACCGCCAGGCCGAGGTTGAGGGCGTTGCGGTAGAACAGCCCGGCGAAGGACTCGGCGACCACCGCGACCACGCCCAGGTGCCGCAGGGCCTGGGCCGCCTGCTCGCGCGAGGACCCCAGGCCGAAGTTGCGCCCGCCGACCACCACGTCGCCGGGCTTCACGCCCGCCGCGAAACTCGGATCGATCGCCTCCAGGCAGTGCGCCGCCAGCACCTCGATCGGTGCCTTCATGTAGGCGCCCGGCGCCAGGGCGTCGGTGTCGACATCGTCCCCGTAGACCCAGGCCTTGCCGCCCTCGCCGGTCATCGTTCCTTGCCCTCCGCCAGGATCTCGCGCGGATCGACGATCCGCCCGGCGACCGCCGCCGCGGCCACGCTGTAGGGCGAGGCCAGGTAGACCTGCGACGAAGCCGCGCCCATGCGGCCCTTGAAGTTGCGCGCCGTCGAGGAGATGCAGACCACGTCTTCGCCCAGCCGGTCGTCGCCGTAGCCGGCGCAGATCCCGCAGGCGTTGGGCAGCAGCTTGGCCCCGGCCTCGACCAGGACCCCCAGGCTGCCCTCGGCCGCGGCCGCCTCCTGGTCGCGCAGCGAGGCCGGCGCGAC
This sequence comes from Kiloniellales bacterium, assembly GCA_030066685.1. Lineage (NCBI taxonomy): Bacteria > Pseudomonadati > Pseudomonadota > Alphaproteobacteria > Rhodospirillales > Kiloniellales bacterium. Next base: position 166,205 of record JASJBF010000026.1, read on the forward strand.
CAGCAGCTCGACCCCCGGCGCCACCTTGCGCCCGCGCAGCACCTCGGCGGCCATGCGCAGGTCGTCCAGCTTGGCGCCGGTGCAGGCGCCGATGTAGGCGACCTGCGGGCGGACCCCGGCGAAGTCGGCGGCCGGCGCGGCCAGCGCCGGGCTGTGCGGCGCCGCGACCTGGGGCGTCAGCGCGCCCGCGTCGAAGGTGTGATGCTCCGCGACCGCCGCCCCGGGGTCGCCCTGCCAGGCGCCGACATCGCCCGGATCCGCGCCGATGCCCTCGAGGTAGCTCGCCGTCACCGCGTCGGGCGCGATCAGCCCGGCCTGCCCGCCCAGCTCGGCGGCCATGTTGCACAAGGTCATGCGCTCCTGCATCGACAGCGCGGCCAGGGCGTCGCCGGCGTACTCCACCGCCTGGTAGCGGCCGCCGTCCATGCCCAGGCGGGTGCAGAGGAAGAGCATGATGTCCTTGGCCACGACCCCCGGCGACAGGCGACCGCGCCATTCGATGCGGATGGTCTCGGGCACCTTGAGCCAGATCTCGCCGGTCACCAGCACGCCCGCCATCTCGGTCGCGCCGATGCCGAACATGTAGCAGCCGAAGGCGCCGCCGGTCGGCGAGTGGCTGTCGCCGCCGACCACGAGCATCCCGGGCCGCAGGTGGCCGCTCTGCGGCAGCACCACGTGGCAGATGCCCTCGCGGTCGTGGAAGGCGCGGATGCCCTGCTCGGCGACCCAGTCGCGGGTCAGGTCCAGGATCTCCCGGCTGCCCGCGTCGTTTGCCGGGACGAAGTGGTCGGTGATCACCACGACCTTGTCCGGGTCCCAGACCGTGACCCCCAGGCGCTCCAGGATCGGCTTGACCCGCCTCGGCCCGCCGGAGTCGTGCATCATCGCCAGGTCGACCCGGCAGGTCACGATCTCCCCCGGGGTGACCGACTCGCGGCCCGCGGCCCGGGCGATGATCTTCTCGGCGAGGGTCAGGGCGCTCATCTAACGGCTCACCGAGGGCAGCCAGGTCGCCAGCTCCGGCACCGCGATCAGCAGCAGCACCAGCAGCATGGCGCAGGCCATGAAGGGCAGGGCGGCGACGCAGATCTCTACGAAGCGGGTGCCGGGCGGCGCCACGCTCTGCATGACGAAGAGCAGCAGGCCGAAGGGCGGGGTGGTGAAGCTGATCTCCAGGGCCAGCAAGATGATGACGCTGAACCAGATCAGGTCGAAGCCGAACTGCTGGGCCAGGGGATAGAAGATCGGCACCGTCAGCAGCATCATCGAGAGCTGGTCCATGAACATGCCGAGCATCAGCAGGACCCCGAACATCACCGCGAGCATTGTGAGCGGCGCGATGTCGAAACTCGTCACCCAGGCGATCAGCCCGGCGCTGCCGCCGGAGAAGGACAGGATCTTGCTGAAGGTCGCCGAGCCGAAGATGATCAGCAGCGCGACCACCGTGACCCGGGTCGCCCCGGCCAGCGACTTCCACAGCGCCGAGGGGGTCAGCGAGCGGAAGGCGGCGGCCACCACCAGCACGCCCAAGCAGCCGAAGGCCGCCGATTCCGAGGGCGTCGCCCAGCCGATCATGATCAGCAGGATCACCCCGACCACGATCGAGACCATGGGCAGGACGTCGCGCAGCAGCAGGACGGCCCGCTCGGCCAGGGGCGCGGTCTCGACCTCGTAGGCCGGCGCCGCCGCGGGGTCGAGCTTGGCCATGCCGTAGATCAGGACGGCGTACATCGCGGCCAGGGTCAGCCCGGGCAGCACCCCGGCGATCAGCAGCGCGCCGATGTCGAGCTGCGCCAGGGTGCCGAGCAGCACCGCGAGCGCCGAGGGCGGGATCAGCATGGCCAGCCCGCCGGTGCCCAGGATCGGCCCGATCGAGAGCGACTTCTTGTAGCCCCGCCGGGTCATCTCCGGGACCATCAGGGTGCCGAGCAGCGCGGTCGAGCCCATGGAGGAGCCGGAGAGCGTCGCGAAGGCGGTGCCGCCGGCGACCGTGACGTAGGACAGCCGCGCCGGGACCCGGCCGAGCAGGCGCTCGACCGCGCCGAACATGCGGTTGGCCAGGCCGCAGTGGAAGAAGAGCTCGCCCATCAGCAGGAACATCGGGATCGGCGCCAGGGCGAAGTTGGCCATGGAGCCCAGGCCGTTGTCGGCCAGGGTCGCGATGCCCAGCTCGATCCGCTCAAGCGCCGTGCCGCTGCCGCCGAAGTAGACCGCCGCGGCGACCAGGTTGACCGCCAGGAAGGCGACCCCGACCGGAAAGCCCACGACCATAAGCACCAGGATCGCACCGAACAGCAGGCCGAGGACGGCGTACCACTCCATCAGCCGGCGTCGCAGCAGGTGGCGGAGTGAAGCACGACGGAGTCGGCCCTCGACGGCGTGCCGACCTCGCCCTTCGGTGCGCAGCACGGCGCGTACGCGCGGCTCAGGACGAGGTTCAAACTCTCCCTCATGCTGAGCTTGTCGAAGCATGAGGGCGCCGAAACGGCGCAAAGCTTGCAAGCGATCCAACCCCCCATGACCGCGTTCACCTCAGTCATGGAGCTGCCGCCGCGCGCCGTGCATGGGCTCGGCCGCGAAGACGAAGCGCAGGAACTCGACCGCCATCAGCCCGAAGCCGATCGGCAGGGCGACGGTGACGATCCAGCGCGGGATGTCGAGCTGGCCCCTCAGTTCGTCGTAGCGGGTCCAGGCATAGTCCTCCCAGGCCAAGAGCCCGCAGTAGTAGGCCAAGGCCAGACAGACCAGGGCCGAGACCGCGGCGACCGCGCGCGACAGCACGCGCCGCGTCCGCGAGCCGACGCTGGCGGTGACCAGCTCGATGAAGACGTGCGCCCGCTGGCGCACCAGCCAGGGCGCGCCCAGCATCAGCACGTAGATGAAGCCGTACTCGATGAAGGTGAAGGAGTAGGGGCTGTAGGCGATCGAGAGGCTGCGCGCGGAGGTGTAGTAGACGATCACCACCATCATCAGCCCGACGTAGACGCAGGCCAGCGCCGACATCCCCCGGATCAGCCAAGTATAGGCGATCTCGACCCGCCGCAGCCCCTGCAGCAACACCGTCATTTCACCGTCCGACCTGCACCGCTGTTTCACACGTCAAACCCTGGCTCCTTCACAAACCCGCTGTCATTGCCCGACTTGATCCGGCAATCCACCTGGATCGCAGTCTCGTCCCCAGATGGATCCCCGGGTCAAGCCCGGGGATGACAGTCAGAAGGAGTCCGCCGCCATCACGAAAGAGGAGCGGGCGCCGCAACGCGTCGTCGCGCGCCGCCCGCTCCCCCGCCCCCCCGTGAGCCCTACTGCTGATAGAGGCCGCGCAGCTTCTTCGCCGCGTCCAGAGGCCGGCCGTCCTTCTCCAGCCGTTCCGTCATCCGGCCGTAGGCGGATTCCAGCGCGATCTTCAGGTATTCGTCGCCCGCCTTGACCGCGTGGATCTGCATGCCCTCGCTCTCCAGCAGCTTCTTCTCCTCGACGACCTCGGCCTCGCGCGCCGCGCGGCTCGAGATCTCGTGCGCGATCACCGTGTCCTGGAGGATCTTCTTGGCCGCGTCGTCCAGGCCGTTCCACTTCTTCAGGTTCATGATCACGCTGATGTCGGTCTGGTAGAAGTCGGGGTCCAGGCGATGGCGCAGGAACTCGTCCCACTTCAGCGCCTTGACGCCGATCGAGGTCCAGGCGCTGGCGTTGACCACGCCCTTCTGCAGCGCCGGGTAGACGTCGGTCGCCGCCATCTGGTGGGTTTCGGCGTCGAGCGCGCGGAAGAAGGCGCCGTAGATCGGGTTGTCGCGCATCTTCACGCCCTTGAGGTTGGGCAGGCCGGCCTCGGTGAATTTCGGCGCCTCCTTCATGTAGATGTGGAACTTGACCCCGCTGTCGACCCAGCCGAGGTACTTCATGCCCATGTGCTTCTGGTGCAGCTCGTCGATGATCGCCATGCCGCCGTTGGCGCGCACCGCCTCGGGGCCGCTGTTGGAGGTCGAGATTGCCTCGTTCTCCGGCAGGGCGCGGGCGTAGAAGGCCGCCGGCAGGCAGGAGAGATCGACCACGCCCTTCTGGATTGCGGTCGCCTGCTCGAACATGCCGATCGAGTTGAAGGGCTTGACGTCGACCTTCAGTACCCCGGCCCCGGCCGCGTTGAGCTTCTCGGCCAGCTCCTTGCAGCTCTTGGTGTAGACCAGGAAGTCCGGGAAGGGATAGACCAGCGTCAGGGTCGTCTCGGCCCGCGCGCCGCCGGCGAGCGGCGGCGAAGCCAGGGCCGCGCAAAAGGCCAGTGGGGCGGCCAGGGCCGCAATGAGGGTCTTCAGGTTGCGTGTCTTCATCTCGGGAACCTTCTCCTGCTTTCTCCGGGCTGCCGCCCGTTGTTGGCCCGGCGCCGTCTTTTCGGCTGCCGGTTCTCGCGTCGCCGTCAGGCTGCCGGCGACCATCGGTTCTCGCTTTCGGACTGAATCCGCGACAGCACCATCCGGTACTGGTAGCGCTCCGGCGAATAGAGCGCGGTCAGATGCTCGACCGGCCGCCCCGCCTGGTCGGCGACGATCCGGGTCACCTGCAGCAGCGGCGCCCCGATCTCGACCTCCAGCAGCGGCGCCACGGTGGTGTCGGCCAGGGTCGCGGTGATCGTCTGCTCGGCGCTGCCGACCTGAACCCCGCCCCGTTCCAGCAAGGCCAGCAAGGGCGTGCTCGCCAGGTCGCCCTGGTCGTAGGAGCGGCCGATCGCCTCCGGCACGTGGGTGGTCAGGTAGGACAGCGGCCGGCCCTCCAGGCTGCGCACCCGCACCGCCCGCTGCACGGCCGCGCCGACCGCGCAGCCCAGGTCCCGGGCGATCTCCTCCGAGGCCGCGACGTAGCCGAAGGCGAGCAGCCGGACCTCGGTCTTGAGACCCATCATCAGGAGGTTCTCCAGCAGGCCCTCGACCGAGGAGCGCACCGGCGGCGAGGGCGGCTGGAAGCTGACCGAGGTGCCGCGGCCGCGCTGGCGCACCACCAGGCCGGCGCCGGCCAGCTCGTCCAGGGCGCGCTTGGCGGTGATCCGCGAGACGTTGAAGCTCCGCGACAGCGCCTGTTCGCTGGGCAGGATCTCGCCGAAGCCGTAGGCGCCGTCGCAGATCTTCTGGCGCAGGATCAGGTAGATCTGGTGATAGAGCGGCGCCCGCAGCCGCCGGTCGACGGCCGTGGTCTCCGGGAAGACGACGGAAGGCTCCATGGGGCAGCCGGTCCCTGTTGCTTGCCTGCGGGCGCCGTCTTGCGCGGGCCTCGCCAAATCAAATGATATAATGATATGACATTTGCGGTCTGACCAGACTCGAAATCGCAGCAGCGGGAGGCGTTCATGCCGGTGGTCACGGTGACCTTGATCGAGGGCTACGACGAGGCGACGCGCCGGCGCCTCGGGGAGAATCTGACCGACGCCGTCCGCGCCACCCTTGCCGCGCCCCCTGACGGCGTGACCGTGGTCCTCGACGAGGTTGCGCCCGGCAATTACCTGCGCGGCCGGACGCCACGCCGCCCCGGTCCGCCGCTGCCCGACCCGGCCCGGACTGTGCGCGACTTCCTGGCCGCGCTGGAGACCCGCGACCTCGACCGCGCCCGGGCCTTCCTCGCCGAGGGCTTCGAGATGACCTTCCCCGGCGAAGCCCGCTTCACCCGGCTCGAGGACCTGGTCGCCTGGGCCAAGGACCGTTACCGCGCCGTCACCAAGACCATCGAGTCCCTGGAGACCCTGCCGTCACCCGACGGCGTCACCGTCTACTGCCGCGGCCGCCTCGCCGGCGAATGGCCCGACGGCACGCCCTTCGCCGGCATCCGCTTCATCGACCGCTTCGAGCTCGCCGCCGGCAAGCTCACCCGCCAGGAGGTCTGGAACGACCTCGCGGAGGGGGGCGCGAAGCGAGGCGATGGCTGAGCCTATAAGCCCTCCCCCCTTGTGGGGGAGGGTTGGGAGGGGGGTATCGCGAAGCGACCAAGCTGTACCGAGGCAAATCGTGCGGCCTGTCGGCCGCCACCCCCTCCTGTATCCTCCCCCATCAAGGGGGAGGAGGAGTTCAGAAGCGCCACTCGCCGTCACTGGCTCCGCCGCAGCCGCGCCAGCAGCAGCACCAGCAACGCACAGACCCCGGTCATCATGACCAGCGCCGCGCCGAAGCCGCCGCCGGCGTCGAAGACCAGGCCCACGGATAGCGGCCCGAGCACCCCGCCGATCTCGGCGGCCGAGAAGAACAGCCCGCCGGCCGAGCCGGCGTGGCGCGACCCGACCCCGGGGGTTTCGACCAGGACCAGGATCGCCAAGGTCATCATCGAGCTGCGCGCCAGGCCTTGCAGGACCAGGCCGCCCGCCAGCCCGAGGCCGGGGCCGAGCTGCAGCAGGAGGGTCGCGCCCGCGGCGCAGAGGAAGAGCGCGAGCAGGATCGCCAGGCGCCGCGGCGGGGTCGCTAGGCGCGGGATCGCCAGGGCGCCGAGGATCCCGATCGCGGTCGGCACCGCCGCCCAGTAGCCGGCCGCCGCCGCGCTCAGGCCCCGGCTGCGCAGGATCTCGGGCAGCCAGTTGTTGAGGCCGTGGTTGAAGAAGAAGATGCAGATGCTCATCGCCAGGATCAGGCGCACCGCCGGCAGGCGCAGCAGGTCGAGGAAGACCTGGAGCTGCGGCGGCCGCGGCGCGGCGGCCTCGTCGCGCTCCAGCGCCCGGTTCGCCGGGTGGCTGGCGATGGCCAGCCAGACCGCCCCGGCGAAGAGGGCGACCGCGGCGTAGCCGGTCAGCACCGCGCGCCAGTCGCCGTCCAGCAGCGGCATCATCACGCCGTTGCTCAAGGACAGCGCCGCGATCGCGCCCAGCGACATGCCGGAGACGTAGACCCCCATGGCGAAGCCGCGCTCCTTGCCCTCGAACCAGGTGGAGATCACCTTGGGCGCGCCGATCGAGACCAGCGGGCCGCCGAAGCCGAAGACCGCCACCGCCAGGAAGAGTTCCAGGTGCCCGCCCGCCTGGCCGCGCAGAAAGCCGGAGAGCGCGATGATTCCGCCGGCCAGGGCCAGGGCCCGGCGCGGTCCGACCCGGTCGAGCAGGGCGCCGCAGGGGATCGCCGCGGCAATGTAGACCAGCGGCCAGGCGCCCATGACGCTGCCCATGGCGCCGTGGCTGATCGCGAGCTCGCCGACGATCGCCGGCACCAGCGGTCCCATGGCCGCGACGGTCAGCCCGAAGCAGAAGTACAGCAGCCAGACCCCACCCAGCATCGCCCAGCGATGGCCGCGCGCGCTGGGCGAGGCCGCCTCCACTCTCCCCGTCACGACGCACCCCCGGCAAGCCCGACCACGGCCCGAGCCTAGAGCAGATCCCCCCGCCGCGAAATCACGAGGTGGCGCGGGCCGCGTTGCGCAGCGTATCGCACGGCTGGGGTGACTCGCCTAATCCCGCTAAGCGGCTCCGATATCCCCTCACCCAGCTCCGGCTAGGGCTCGGCCGAGGCCTCGCCAAGCCTCC